>JBHAFN010000056.1:0-2878 GCA_041856105.1 Bacillota bacterium | reverse complement strand
TTAAAATAGTTAATAGTTTAAACTGTTTTTTCAATTTTATACCCCAATCCTCTAATTGTTTTGATATATTTCGGATTTCTAGGATCATCTTCTATCTTGTCTCTTAATCTGGATATATGAACCATTATGGTATTATCATCGGTTTCAAAGTATTCTCCGTTAATATTCTCATATAATTGAACCTTAGTAAAAATTTTGCCCGGTTCTTTCATTAAAGTCATTAAAATTTTTAATTCGGTAGGGGTCAGGTACAATAATTCGTCTTTTTTATATACCGAAAGAGTTTCGGAATTTAAAGTTATATCTTTAACGGTATAGACCGTTTTCTTTTCTTCGGTTTTAAAATCATAATTTCTTCTTATCAGTGCTTTAATTCTGGCAATTACTTCCAAAGGGTTGAAAGGCTTGCTTATATAATCGTCGGCTCCGATGTTTAAGCCGATAATCTTATCGTTGTCTTTATTCTTGGCACTTAAGATTAAAATTGGAACCTGACTGATCTGCCTGATTTTTTTGGTTAAATCATAGCCGTTAAGTTTCGGCATCATAATATCGAATAAACATATGCTTATGTCGTTGGTAACAAATTTCTCATAGGCTTCTTCACCGTTTTTTGCCACAAAAATCTTATATCCTTCATTTTCCAAATATAAGGACAGCAATTCCACTATATCTTTATCGTCTTCAGCAATTAAAATATTAATATCCATCAGTATCTACCTCATATTAATTATAGTGGAAATCTTAATATTTTAGACTTAAAATTTTGTAAGAAAAATATATCCGCATAATCCTTAATGTAATTTCATTTTCCATAAACGTTTCTTGGTGGAGAAGGATTGTATAATTGACTTACAGGTCAATTGTGTTATACTTATCTTATAAAATTGACTCATTGGTCAAAAGGAGGGAACCGAATGGTTTTTGAAAATTTTGAAAAGCTTTCCCATGAAAAAAGAGAGTTGATAATAAATAAAGGCATTGAAGTGTTTTCCGAATTTTCATTTATTGATGCCAGAACGGATTTAATTGTTAAAGAAGCGGGCATTTCTAAAGGTTTATTGTTTTACTATTTCGGCAGTAAAAAGAATTTTTATTTGTATCTGCTCAGTTACACCGTCGATTTATTGACCCGAAGTAACCGTGATTTTAAAGAAATGCATAAAGAATTTTACGAAATGATTTTTGATGTTATGGATATGAAATATAATTTAATAACCGGATATCCGCAAGAAATGAAGTTTTTAAATATGGTTTCTAAAGAAACAAACCAAAAGGTAAGTAAGGATATTAAAAATATCTTCGCTATTTATCATAAGAAATCAAAAGAAAAATCGGTTCAGATTATTTTTAAAGCCGTTTCAAAATTAAATTTAAGACCGGATATAGATATTCAAAGACTTGTGGACGGGTTACATTTGTATATGGAAGCGATCGTAATGAAATATCTTAATTTATATCAAGATAATCCGCAGGATATGTTTAATAATTTTCATGCGTTAAAAAAAGACATCAGAGAATATCTAGACTTAATGATTTACGGGATTGTTGTTTAATAAAGCGGTTTTATAAATGTTACAGGAGGTAAATATAATGAACTATAAAAATCCATATGAATACTTATCCGGAAATCTGAATAATCAAAAGTTAATTAATGCCGGTTTCTTGGAAAAAACATATGATACCGGTGAGGTTAAATTAAATTATATAGTCGGTTTGGATAACGGACCGAGTTTATTGTTAATTCCTGCCCAGATGGGTATGTGGGAAAGTTATAAAAAAGTACTCATCCCTTTATCAAAGAAATTTCAAGTGTATGTCATAGATATAAGAGGACATGGAAAGTCTTCTTGGACACCGGGAAATTACTCGTGGAAAGTTGTCGGAGAAGATATAAAATCATTTATAAAAAATGTGATAAAACGAAAAGTAATTATCAGCGGAAATTCATCAGGCGGAATTCTTGCGTTATGGTGTGCGGCCAATATTCCCGAATGTGTTTCAGGAATCGTCCTTGAAGATGCTCCTGTTTTTTCTTGCGAAATGCCTCGCTTCAAGGAACGGGATAAATTTGTATACAACGGACTTAAACACCTTGTTAAGCAAATCGGTAATGTGGAAAATAGAGATTTGGCAAATTATTTCAGAGATATGGAAATACCCGCTTTTGATAAGCGAATAAAAAAAATTCCGGAATGGTTTATCAATTTTTTATCTCGGAAGATAAAAAAATTTCAAAACGCCTATCCAGGTAAGCCGATTGAGATTGGCATTTTGGATAGTTTAAATTTGTTGATTAAATCATTATCCATGTTCGATCCGGATTTTGCCAGAGCGTTTGTAGACGGCAGATTTTACGAGGGAATTAATCATGAGGAGGCTTTGAAAAAAACAACCTGTCCCATAATGCTTATTCAGGCAAGCTGGAAAAGATATGAAAATTACGGACTTGTAGGAGCGTTGGACGATGATGATGTTGAAAGAGTTATTTCTCTGGCTAGGCAAACGATAAAAAGAAAGGTTATCGCAAATCATGTTATTCACGCTTTTAAACCGAAGAAGTATGTTGAACTTTTAACGGAGTTTAAAGAAATAACGGATAATAGTACAAAATGTTGTGAAAAGTAAGAAAACAACTTGGTGGTGTTTTGGTTTTCATAATTTGATAATGTGTTCTTTTTACGTATCATTGATGTAAATATTTTCTATATTCAAACTCGCTTACTGACAATACCTTCACTTAATGAAGTTTAAACTTTTATGGATAAAGGTTTATAATTGGTTTAATGAAAGGAACAGTGTATGGACAAGTTAATTAAATTAAGGGACGATCTTTGGGAATATTCCGAATTGGGTTTTAAAGAATTTAAATCTTCTA
>JBHAFN010000055.1:0-3534 GCA_041856105.1 Bacillota bacterium | reverse complement strand
GCATTATGGATGAATATGCTTTGTTGTATCCTGAGTACAAGTTTGAAAAAAATAAAGGCTATCCGACCAAAGAACATTTAGATGCCGTAGAACGTTATGGAGTTTTGGATATTCATCGTAAAAGTTATGGTCCGATTGCTAAAAAGTTACAGTTAAAATTGGATTTGTAACCGCTTTTAAATTGTTAAAAAACTAATTTAAAAGTTTGGGCAATATGATTTGAGAAACAGGTAACTTTGTGATATTTTTAAATTACAAGAAGGAGATATTAATATGTTGGCTACTAAAGAAGATTTATTGAATACTATAAAATCCAAAACTTTAACATATCATCAAAAACTGATGTGTTTAGGTAATATTGCGGAAAGATTATTTGATCCTAGGGAACTTTTAGGGTATACGGATGAGGAATTTGCCTATATCGAAAATCAAATGATTTGTGATTTGAATGAAGGATATGCGATTTATCGTCCAAGGTATATTTTACCTGATTATGAAGTTTATATTAATAAAGGCTGTGAATATTTGGATTTACCTGCCCCTAAAGATTTGGATGAAGCCCTTGACGGTTTGTTAATTATTTATTCTCATGTGCCGTCCGTTACCACCTATCCGGTATTTATCGGTAATTTGGATACTTTGCTTGATCGTTTTGTAACTGATGAAGAAAAAGATTACGTTAAGATAAAGAGATTTTTAAATCATGTCGATAAAATGATTCCCGATTCATTTTGTCATGCGGATATCGGACCGAAGGATACCTTGGCGGGAAGATTGATTTTAAAAGCGGTAATCGAACTGCAAAATACTACTCCCAATATGTCCATTAAATATAATAAAGAAACAACTTCCAGAGAATTTGCTAAATTGGCGGCTAAAGCCTGTTTACTTGTATCCAAGCCGTCGTTTGCCAATGATGAATATTATAAAAACGATTTGGGCGATTATGCCATAGCCAGCTGCTATAACGCTTTGCCGATGGCGGGAGGGGCATATACGCTTACCCGATTAAGATTGGGAACTATTGCCAAAGCGGTTAATTCCTGCGATGAGATGGTTAATGAATTATTGCCTAAAGTTGCCAAATTGGCTTTAAGCACCATGGATAAAAGACATAAATTTTTAGTGGAAGAATCCAATTTCTTCAATGTGGATTTTTTAACTAAGGAAGGTTTTATAAAAAGAGAAAACTTTACCAGTATGATTGCCATTGTCGGTTTGGCAGATGCCGTAAACAGAATTCTTGCCTTGGAAGGTTTAAATGAAACTTTCGGTAAGTCCCAACGCGGTGATGAAATTGCCACTTTAATTTGTGATAAGTTGGAGGAAATTAATGAAAATCATATCGGCGTGTATGTGGAACGTACCGATAATCGTTATTTGTTACATGCTCAGGTAGGGGCGGGATTAAGTGATGAAGACAAAGATAATACTCCTGCGCATCGTATAAAAGTCGGACAAGAACCGATGTTACTTGATCATTTAAAACAAAGCGCTCCTTTCCATAAATACTTTAAAGCGGGTACCGGAGATTTATTTGCCTTTGATCAAACTTATACGGAACATTTAGATGCGGTAGTGGATATTATTGACGGTTCGTTTGATTTGGGTTACAGATATATCACGACTTATTTAAAGAATACGGATTTAATCAGAGTTACCGGTTATTTGGTGAAAAAGAGCGATGTGGAAAAATATCGTAAGGGAGAGGCGGTATTAAGAGATACTACTTGGTATGGCGCTCAAACCGATGATAATGCGCAAGTGTTTAATCGTTCTTTAAGAGATGAAGCCAATGTCAAGGGAGTATAATCTTGATTTAATATACGTTAAATTACATCGGATTATTCCGTTTTCCAATGTGGAGGGTATCGGAAACAGGTGCAGTATTTTTTTACAGGGCTGCAATATTAACTGTTTATATTGTCATAATCCCGAAACGATCGATATTAACGGTAAAGACGTTAATGTTGTCAGTTTGAGCCGTTTATTGGATGAGGTTAAAAAGTCGATGCCTTTTATCAGAGGAATTACCGTTTCCGGAGGGGAGCCTACCTTACATTTTAAACAGCTTACCGTCTTTTTTAAGGAGGTTAAGAAATTAGGTTTAACATGTTATTTGGATTCTAACGGTTTCTTTGATTTTGATAATATTAAAGATTTAATCGATGTTACCGATAAGTTTCTGTTTGATATCAAGGGACTTGGAAACGGGTTGGAAAGATTGTGCTTCGACCTTAAGAATAAAGAAGGAAAGCATAGCGAATATGAAGTAAAGGCGCCTAAAATAATGTTTAAAAATTTGGTAAATCTGAAAAGATTGCTTGAAATGGATAAAGTGGAAGAGGTTCGTCTGGTTCATGTAAAGGGCTATTACGATTCTAAGGAAACGGTGAAAGTTATTATGGATACGATTAAGGATTATCCTCATGTAGTCTTTAAATTAATCAGAGTTCATGCCAAAGGAGCCAGAGATGAAAAAAACGTCTTAAAGCATATGCCCAACGTTAAGGAACATAATGAACTTTATGAATATGCCAAATCGTTAGGAAATAATAAAATCGTTTTAATTAATTAACAAGCTGTTGAGTAGCGGATAATATTTTAAAAGCCAAACAGCTTGTTTTTTTAGGAATTGATTAAAAAAAGATAATGATTATTTGAAGGTGATCATTATGGAATGGAAAGATAAAATCGTTTATTATGCTTATAAATATTCGGGGGATTGGACTCAAATTGCCGAAGCAATCAAAAATAATGAAGAAATATGTGATTGTGTCATTGAGGATAAGTATATTACCGTTTTCGATGAAAAATATCCGGAATGTTTAAAACGGTTAAGATTTCCGCCTTGGATATTATTTTATGAAGGTAATCTTGATTTATTAAATGAAGAATGTATAAGTATTGTCGGTTCAAGAGAAGCAACAAAATATGGCGAAGGTATTACAAGGTTAATTGTCAGAAATAATCTTGATAAAGTAATTGTTTCGGGTTTGGCCAAAGGAATTGACGCGATTGCGCACGATGAGGCAATTAAAAAAGGTAAAACAATCGGGATCATCGGTTGCGGTTTAAAAAACGAATATCCTTTGTCCAATAAGTATTTGTATGATATTTTAAAAAAAGAGCATTTAATCATCAGTGAATATCCTTATTTCGTAAAGGCTAAAAAACATCACTTTCCTTGGCGTAATCGTTTAATTGCGGCTTTAGGTAAAGAAATTTATGTTACGCAAGCTAAAATTAAAAGCGGGACAATGTTAACCGTTAACGAAGCGATTAACCTTTCCAAAGAGATTTATGTTGCGCCTTATCCTTTGTTTGTTAAAGAGGGAGAAGGATGTAACTTGCTAATATCGCAAGGGGCAAATATAATATTAGAATTGAATAAAGACTTGAAAGAAAGCTTTATTTAGGATATTGTAAGAAATATTAAGTATATTTTAGAGGTAAAAAATGAAGAATTTAGTTATTGTGGAATCTCCGTCTAAATCAAAAACTATTGAAAAATATCTCGGTAAGGATTTTTCG
>JBHAFN010000054.1:0-7142 GCA_041856105.1 Bacillota bacterium | reverse complement strand
TAAAAAGGAGTCCGTTATAGGGGGAATAATATGAATATTACAATACCGATAGAAAAAATTGTATCAAATCCGTTTCAGCCTGATATCAACTTTGAAGATTCTAAAATAGAAGAGCTGGTTTTTAAAATTAATTCGGGGAATAATTATTTATTGGTGGTTAAAAAACAGGATGATTTATATGAAGTGGTTGTTGGTGAAAAAGTTTTTAAAGCGTTAAAAAATGCCAATGTTACTCAAGCAAATGTTGTAGTGTCCAATTTAAAAGATAATAAACTGTTTAAAAAAATAAATTTTAATGATTTATGTACTATTGAAGAAGCGGTTTTCTATTTAACCGTGATGAAAGAAAACGGATACACTCAGGAAGAACTTGCCGATATTCTGGGTAAATCACAGTCTACTATTGCCAATAAGATTAGAATTTTAAATCTTCCTCAAGAAATACAGGACGGTTTGGTTCAAAAAAAGATTTCTGAAAGACATGCAAGAAGTTTATTGGCTTTGGAAGGTAAACAACAAGTCGGCGCATATCATGAAATAATGAAAAAAAAGCTTAATGTCAGAAAAGCCGAAGAATATATCAATAATTTAATCAACAGGAAAAAACAATCAAAGAAATATTTAACTAAAGGTTTTACCAGAAATGTTCAAATTGCGATTAATAGTATTAATCAATGTCTTGAGATGGTGAAACAGCTTGGAGTGGAGGTTGTCCAAGAAATTGATGAAAACGATGAGGAAGTAGTAATGGTTTTAACTCTTCCTAAGTAAGAGAGGAATTTTATGGGAAAGATTATTGCGGTCGCAAATCAAAAAGGTGGAGTTGGTAAAACCACGACCAGTATTAATTTAGCTGCGGGGTTGGCTTATTTCGGAAAGAAGGTTTTATTGGTTGATTTTGATCCTCAGGGTAATTCTACTCAAGGGATTGGGGCTAATAAGGTCGGATATAGTAAAAGTGTTTATGATGTTTTAATGGATAATCAAAATATCAACAGTGTTAAGATCAGTTTGAAAATGCCTCCTTTGGATGTATTGCCGGCTAATATTAATTTGGCGGGAGCGGATACGGAAATGGCTACATATAAAGTGGGCAGAGAAGCGTTGCTTAGAGATAAACTAAGTGTAATTAAGGATGATTATGATTTTATCATTATTGATTGTCCTCCTTCTTTGGGTTTGTTGAATACCAATGCCTTAACCGCTGCCGACAGTGTGATTATTCCCGTTCAGTGCGAATATTTTGCCTTGGAGGGATTAACTCAATTGTTGAGTACGATCAGAATTGTGCAGAGGTTATTTAATAAATCCTTAATGATTGAGGGTGTTTTGTTGACGATGTATGATGCCAGAACAAAACTTTCCGTAGAGGTTCAACAGGAAGTCAGAAAATACTTTAAGGAAAGAGTTTATAAAAGCTACATTCCTCGAAACATCAAGTTATCTGAAGCTCCCGGTAACGAGCAGTCCATATTTGAATATGATACAAGATCAGAGGGAGCTAAGGCATATGCGGCTTTAGTTAAAGAGGTTATGAGTCAAAATTCTAAGGAGCAAAGATAATGGCAAAAAAAGATGGTGATAAAAAAAGGCTGGGCAGAGGTCTTGATGCGATTTTCGGGAATGATGTAAATGCCTTATTGGATGAAATTCAAGAGGGAAGCGACGGGAAAAGACAGGTCGAAATTAAGCTTGGCGATATCAGACCAAACCCATATCAACCGAGAAAAAGCTTTGATGAAAAGGCTTTAAAAGAGCTTAGCGAGTCAATTAAGGAACATGGTATTTTTACCGCTTTAATCGTTAGAAAAAGCTTGCAGGGTTATGAGCTTATTGCGGGGGAAAGAAGATGGAGAGCCGCAAAATTAGCGGGGCTTAGCGTTGTTCCTTGCGTTGTTGTGGATTTTAGCGATGAGCAAATGATGGAAATATCCATTTTAGAAAACATTCAAAGAGAAGATCTTAATCCGATTGAAGAAGCGTTGGCTTATCGTAATTTGATTGATAAATTGAGGTATACGCAGGAACAGCTGGCTAAAAGAGTCGGGAAGACAAGAGAATATTGTGCCAATATGCTCAGACTTTTAAACCTGCCTTCCTTAATTCAACAAATGGTGGTTAACGGAAAGCTTACCATGTCGCATGCAAGACCTTTATTGGGACTTGAAAACGAGGATTTAATGTTGGAACTTGCCGGCAGGATTGTCAAAGAAAAGCTTTCGGTAAGAGAGGTTGAGGCTTTAGTTAAAGATTATGTAAAAGTTAAACCGAAAAAGAAATTGGTCAGAATCGATCCTAATTTGAATTATGTGAAGGAGTTAATGGAGAAAAAGCTGCAAACTAAAGTCAAAGTGGAGAAGAGACAATTAACCATCAAATATAATGATACGGATGATTTAAACAGAATTTTAGATTTATTGGGGTTGATAGAAGAAATATAATAAGCGGTTGTAAAGTATAAACGGCACAGCATCAATTAAAGTTGATTACGGATTTACGGTATATCATATGATTCATAGTAGACGATGATTGATGCTTTTTTACGGTTTATAAATACACCTAAGAATTTTATGTTTGATTTAAGGGATTAATTACATAGGCTGATTATTTTATATCGTTCATGTTGATAAATATATTTTTTAAACCGATACCTTTAAAATAGTTTTAGTAGAAATAAATTTATATTTAAGCTATTTTAAAATAAAGAGGTGGTTATTTTGCGTTTATTGGTAGTAGAAGATGAACAGGATATGAATACAATTATTACAAAGCTGTTTCTTAAAAATAATTATCAGGTAGATAGTTGTTTTAACGGAGAGGATGCCAAGGAGCACATATTGCAATGTGAATATGATGCGATTATTTTGGATGTGATGATGCCGAAATTGGACGGCTTCGGTTTAATAAAATGGTTAAGAGATAACGGCAATAATGTGCCTGTTTTAATGCTTACGGCAAGGGATTTTGTCGAAGATAAGGTTAAAGGATTGGATTTGGGTTGTGACGATTATTTGGTTAAACCTTTTAATATCGATGAGCTTCTGGCAAGAGTAAGGGCTATAACCAGAAAAAATACGGATCAAAAATCCAATATTTTTAAATGTGCCGATTTGGAAATCGATGTTGCTAAAAGAACGGTTAAAAGAAATAACATCGCCATAAATTTAATCAATAAAGAATTCAGCATATTAGAATATTTAATACGTAATAAAGGGGTGGTCATAACCCGTGAAAAACTGGAAAATCAAATATGGAATTTTGATAATTTCGGCAGTTCCAATAATATTGACGTATATATAAGCAGACTGAGAAAAAAGATAGATAATGAATTTGAAAAGAAACTCCTTTATACAATTAAAGGAGTAGGTTGGGTACTTAAAGAAGATGAATAAGATTTCCATAAAAACCAAAATAATTATCTTGTTGACCGTTTTGATGAGTTTATTATCATCGATATTAATTTTATTTATGGCGTATATCATTAATGACGTAAATGTCAATTCGGTTAAAGATTTATTAGTTGAAACCGTAAAAACCAATGTTAATGAGATCGATTATACGGATAGCGGTTTAGTATTGTCCAATGATTTTAAATATCATACCAATGGAGTAAGTACTTTAATTTACAGTGCAAATAATACTCTTTTAGTGGGGCAAGTTCCGGTAGGTTTTGATAGTGTTCCTGATTTTGAAAACGGTCAAATTAAGAGTATCGATATAGGCGGTAGTCGGTATTTAATAGTTGATTTTCGAATCAGCTTTAACTTTGAAGCGGATTATTGGGTTAGAGGGGTTATTGAATTGGCAAATCCCTTTCATATTTCCGGAAATGTAATTAAGGCAGCCTTAATTACGGTGCCCGTTTTTGTAATTTTAATGGGAATAGGAACATATTTAATCTTAAAAAGATCCTTTAAACCGTTATATAAAACTATTGAAACGGCTGATTCGATAAGCGAGGCCAAGGATTTAAAGGGAAGAATCGATACCAAGGACAGTAATAAGGAATTTAATGATTTAAGAAACAGTTATAATAAAATGTTGGGTCGTCTGGAAGCTTCCTTTGACAGGGAAAAAAGATTTGTTTCCGATGCGTCGCATGAGCTTAGAACGCCTATTTCCATCATTCAGGGGGCATGTGAATATTCAATAAGGTATGAAGATACATACGAAGAAAAGGTTGAAACCATCGCCATAATCAGCCGACAAAGCAACAAGATTTCCAGATTGATTTCTCAATTACTCAATATTACCAGATTGGATCGGGATGATGTCAAACTTGATTTTAAGAACAGTGATTTAAGTGAATTGGTTAATAGTATTTGTAAGGATTATGAAGTAACCTGTAAGGTTGAAGACGGTTTGACTGCCCATATTGATGAAACCCTGATTTCCGTATTAATCAGTAACTTAATTGAAAACGCCGTTAAATATGGGAATGGTCAAGAGGTTATTGTAGAAGCGTATGGCAGGGATGATGAAATAATCATAAAGGTTGAAGATAACGGCATCGGAATAGGTGAAGAAGATTTGCATAAAATTTGGGACAGATTTTATCAGGTGGATCTGTCCAGAAATAACAACAGTGCCGGTTTAGGGCTTTCCATGGTTAAAAGGATTGCGGAAATTCATCAGGGTTATTTAACCGTGGAAAGT
Source organism: Bacillota bacterium (assembly GCA_041856105.1). GTDB lineage: Bacteria > Bacillota_I > Bacilli_A > Erysipelotrichales > Erysipelotrichaceae > UBA9076. Next base: position 2,486 of record JBHAFN010000054.1, on the reverse strand, counting down.
GAATTGAATAAGGGAAGTAAGTTTTTTTTCCATTTGAAAAAAATTTCATGTTAATTTAAGGTTGGCTTTATACAATGGATGTGTAAAGGAGATGAAACAATATGAAAAAGATATTAATAGGTTTAGCAGGTATCGTTTTGGTCGGCTGTTCAAACGTACAAGGTCAACTTGGATATATAGGAGAGGAAAAAGCGAAATCCATTGCGACAGCTGATCTTGGGACAACAAATTCGGCGGTGATTTTTGAAAGTGTAAAGTTGGAATCGGAATCGGGAGTATATTATTATGATGTAGATTTTATCTATAACAACGTTTCCTATGATTATGATATTGACGCATATACAGGTAAAATAATCGCCGAAAGTCAGGAAACGACAATTCAAACTACTGTAACGCCAACCACGACCGTGGAACAAGCGAATTATATCGGTGAAGAAAAGGCGAAAAGCATTGCGTTGGCTCACGCGGGAGTTAAAGAATCGGATGTGGTATTTTCCAAGCTTAAATTGGATTTTGATGACGATAAAACGGCTGAATATGATGTTGAATTTTACACCGGCACCATGGAATATGATTATGAAATCAATGCTTTAACCGGTGAAATCACCTCATATGACAATGAAGCTGAATCTTATGTAAAACCTTCTTCAACCGCTTCAACAACTTCAATCGTCATTAGTGAAAGTGAAGCGAAAGCAATTGCCTTGAAACAGGTTTCCGGAGCGACACAGGAAAACATTGTCAAATTTGAAATTGATTCCGATGACGGTAAAATGGAATATGACGGTAAAATAGTTTATAACAATATGGAATATGAATTTTCCATTGACGGATATACCGGTGCGATCAGAGAGTGGGATGTAGAGGCATATGATAATGATTAAGAGTGCTTAAAGCACTTTTTAGTCGATTGAAAGGGGTAAATATGAGCGAAGAAAACAGAGATATTAAGGAAGAAGTAAGCGGGGCGGATGATGAAGTTAAAAAAATGGAAAAGGAAACCGTGGTAGCTGAAGCGGTTAATGATGAACCGAAAAATGACCATATTGATCCTGAGGGGATAAAACGGGAAGCTTACCAAATGTTCAATACTATAAAAGATACTGCCCGAAATGACGGATTACCCTTTGTTTTAAGTTTATTTAATTTTGATAAAATGGTTTCAACAAAAATTATTAAAGTCGTTTATTTTGTAATTGTGACATTTTCCGTTTTAAACGGTCTTAATATTATTTTAGAAAGTATTGAACATGATTTTTTTATCTATGGACTGTTAAACGGATTGAAAATGATGATTATCGTTCCTCTTGTGGCAAGAGTAATTGCCGAAGCATTGATTTTATTTTTTAATATTAATGATAATTTGGTTGAAATTAAAAACAAACTAAATAAATAGCGGGTACGGTTATTATACGTTTTAATTTGAAAAGATAAAAAATAATGGTTCTTTAAATTCCGGTGTCGGCGGATATAAATCCTGCAATAAAGAATTTGGATCATAAGGCGGCCAAGAGGCTGTCTTTTTGTTTTAAGACTGCCAAAGAAATCATGGCTTCAATATATTTAAGGATAATCTCTGAAATTATTTTTTCAATTTTAAAGTAACGGTTTGTATAATCGTAAAAACGGTTAAAACTAAGTTACTATTTTATAAAATATCGAAGTTTAAAAGCTTTTTTCTTTTACGTGTTCAAATCTCGTAAAATTTTTAACAAACGGTTGTATTTTTAAAATCAATATAATAGAATTTAAAAGGTTTATGGGGGAAAATAAATGTATAGGGTAAAGAACAGGATATTTATACTTATCTTTATAGCTTTAATAATAATCGTTATGATAATGCTGAAAAGCTGTGGATTGACAAGGGAAATAATAAATAAAATACCGATTATAAATGAAATAACGGAAAACGATAATGAAGAAAAAACTCTTTTAAAACGGATGAAGGAAGACGAACTGTATTTAAAGGAGCTATATTTATCATCGAATATTTGTGAAGAGGAATGGGTAAAGGAATATCGGGATATCGGGAAGAAATTTCAGGAGTATGAATATAAGGGAAACGATAACGGAATAAAGACATTATTAGAAAATTATAAAATTTATGGTCAAAAGATAGAAGACATTGCGCTTACAATAAATAAAAGTAATTATGAAAAAGGGATAGAAGAACTGGAAGGTTTAAAAGAAGCGGCAAGAAAATGTGAAGAGGAATTAAGCACTTTATATAACGAATATTACTAGGGGGATAAGGGTATGGCGTATAAGCTGTTAAAAAAGTTATTTTTGATTTTGATTGTTTTGATAATGTTGTTTCAAAACATAGAAAGCGTATCGGCAGTAAACGTTTTAAAAATTCAGGAAAAATATAATACCGGAAATGCGGCGGTAAATTTAAAGGAAAATAAGATTACCGCTTTAATGGAAAATGAAGCGGGAGAAGGTTTGAATAATATCGTTCAATTCAATCAGGAAGAAGAAGCCTT
>JBHAFN010000053.1:0-3468 GCA_041856105.1 Bacillota bacterium | reverse complement strand
TAATGCATTTTAAATACTCGATATTGTTCTACTTCCAGAACTTTTTCCCCGCAATAACCGATGCCGAATTCCAAATCACGATTGTACTGAGCATCTAAAATTACATATTGAACATCTTTAGCTTGGGCAAGCTCACAAGCTCTGATATAATCACCCTTTACTTCATCCAAGCCCACTTCATAACGATAAAAAATTCTCTGAAATTCAGCCTCATCACTTTTTTCATCGCCATATGTATAAATATTGTTTTTTACATTAATAATATTGGCGGTAGTAAAAGCTTCGCTTGAATATATTTGCGAGGCAACTATGGTAACTTCACCACTGTTCAACAATATTTCATCATTAAACCGCTGCAATACTTCCAACTCCAAATTATCTACATGATATAACGGATTATAATCTTCATCATTAAAACCCATAAACATCCATGTTTGATTTTTACTTACCTCATTATTAAATAAAATAAAAGATAAAATACTTAACGCCAGATAATATTTGCCGTTTACTTTTTCCAAGACAAACCCCAAAAACAGGAAGATAGTCAAAATGTTAAAAAATAAATCATATATTCTGAAATAAACCACATTGGTCATATAAGCCATTACAAAGGCAATTACCCAAGGATTGAAGAAAGTAATAAAAATAATTACAGTATTAAACGCAATATAATCTTTAGGTTTATGGGTATGAATATTCTTGATGATGTAATAAATTATCGTTGCCCATACAAAAACACAAAACAAGCCGGTAATTACTTCCTGAAGATTATTAAAAGAAAATTCGAATAAGTTTTCAATCCCTTCATAAGCATGACGATCAAAAAAATACGGAGTAATGTTAAAATAAGAAATATTTAAAGTCGGTAAAGTAAAACCCGGCAATCTTGTATAAATACCGAACATTAATGGAACAATTATAATTATAGGAATATAAAATTTATTGATCAGTTTTTCCAGTTTTTTATCCAATTCAAAAACCGTCGATGTCAAATATAAACCGTATAAGGAATTCATATAATACATTACATTTACCACAAACAAGCTGGCAAAAAACATCGGTCCGATACTAAGCAATACAATTTTATGAAGATATCCCGTTTCTTTCTTTCTTGCATAATAAAATAATAAGCCGTATAAAATAAAAGCCGCAAAAAAGAAACCCGTACTGGTTTGCGCAATAATCGAAACCATACAAAGTTCTAAAACAAACAGTTTTTTATAATTAAATTCATCCAGCATGGAAATAATTAATAAAAAAATGATTACAACGCTGATCCTTCTAAACGAATTACCGATATACGGAGTCTGTAAATACCAATATGCCCCGATAGAATAAATAAAGATCGTAAAACCGATAATCCATGTGGATTGCACTTTTTTAAATAAGGTTCTGACCCAAACCATTACATCTATGATCGTAAAAGCCAATATAAAAAACAATACGATGGATGGCACCCAAACCACTATCGCTTCAGGCAGAACAGGATTAGCCAACTTATATTGAACCAGCTTTTCATATACCCAAATCCACATTGCCACAAAATCATAAAATCCCTGAAAACCGTATTGATCATATAAATGAGCGGTAAGATAGGGTTGCTTAAACTTACTGATTGTATAAGGAATATAGAAATATAAATCATCCGTGCGGGTAGGAAATTTTACAAAATAATAGATTAAACAAAAAGTGATAAAAATGATTAAACCGAAGATTAATTCCTTATATACCTTTCTATAATCTTTAATATGTATAATTAGCGTATTATATTTGATAAAAGAAAGTACGAAAATTAAAACAAACAATCCTAAGGTAGCCAGATATATTGTTTTTGTGGAAAGATTAAATAATTGAACGGGATAATACAAAAGCTGTAAAACCCCCAACAATACCACAAAACCTAAAGGAGTATAGAAACGATGTTTATCTCGGTTATATCCGATAAGTTCGGAAATTAAAATTCCGCTTAAAAAGGACATTAAGATAATTATAAACGCAAATATAAACATCCAAACCATACTTAATCTCCCTTCTTTATCATTATTTTAGCATAATCTCATCCACATAATCTTTTAATGTTTTTACGGCAACTTCATTCTCCAAGTCCCTTACATCATAGGTGTACACTTTATTGTCCCGGTAGATAATTTCCTTAATTCTTTTTTTCACTTCCTCTACATCATTGTCATTGCAGGTATATCCGTATGCCCTGAATATCCGATAAGTAGGACTGCTTTTTTGAGCGATAATAAATAAATCTTTTTTTAACAATAAATACTCCAATGATTTGGAAGGCAAATAAGGTTGAATTTCATCATTATCGACAAAAGTATCATATAAAGCCAAAACATCGGAATTCTTCATTTTTTCCATTACTTCCTGATATGAAATACGATCATAGCTTTTAAAAATATTTTCCAATTTATATTCTTTAACCATTTTAAGATATCTGTCCAAAATTTGACCGTATTGTTTAAAAACGATCAGTTCTTCCAAATGGGGAATTTCTTCTTTTAATTCCTTTAAAGCTTTTAAAACCACATCGATCTTTCTTAACCCGTAAATTCTGCCGAAATGAGAAACTACTTTAGGAGTATTTTTTACTTCCTTTGTAGAAATAAGTTCGCTGTAAATATGCCAATCTTTAATATAGTTTAAAGGAATAATCATCGCCTTTTTTTCCAATTCTTCCTTATTTCTATAATGAGAAAGCATAAAGTTTTTTTGTTCATCACATATATAAATTACTTTATCCGCATGTTTTTGAGCGATTTTTTCATAAATGCCGTTCATATAAATGAAAATATATATATAAAAACCGATTTTTTTGATTATACTATATTCCTTAAAAGATTCTTCATCTTTTTTATAAGGCGATTTATACAACGGATCCGAAAATGAGGCAATCCAGACAATGTCATCCTTAAGCATCTTTTTAATCAAATATCCGGCTAAATGAGTAAATGACGGAACACTGGAAGTATAAACAATTTTATATTCCCTGCTTTTAGCCTTATTTCTACAATAAAAACAATATTTCAATAAATTATAAAAACCCGAAATTACGTTTTTTCTTTCAAAAGTGGCGACCGCATCATCATAATTTCCGTAATACTCTATATTAAATTTTTTAAAGTTTTTATCTTTTATTAAACTGCTGTCAATTCCTTCATCCGCCTTATTCTTTAAAGCCACAACATCCATAGAGGCATTTAAGCATCTTAAATGTTTATATGATAATAAAGTAACCGTATCGTTATAAGGCACAAATCCGCCTGGAATGACCAGAATTTTATTGTTCATCCTTTTCCTCTGTTTTCTTTTTTAATACCGAAACCGCATAGGTTAAATTTTTAATTTCATTAGTTAAATTGGAAACTTTGATAAATAAATAAAAACACATTAAATATAATAAAAATATAAAAATCAAAAATACCGTATTAGCCGGAATGGAAATACCTAAAAGAT
>JBHAFN010000052.1:0-7439 GCA_041856105.1 Bacillota bacterium | reverse complement strand
TTCCGTATATAACTTATATTACGATACTGTGGACAGTCAGATGATTCAAAACTCTCTGCAAAAACCGGTATATAAAGAAAAGTTACGTTTAAGAAGTTATGGCGAAGTAAATGATGATTCCAAAGTATTTGTGGAGATGAAGAAGAAATTTCAAAATACGGTATTTAAAAGAAGAATCGGTTTGAAAATGAATGAGGCGATTGCATATTTGGATAATCATCAATCAATAAGCGATAATTCTCAAATAAAAAAAGAAATAGATTATATGCTTGAAATATATAATCCGGTAAAGAAATTATATTTGGCTTATGATCGTATCGCCTATCACGGTAAGGAAAACAATGAGATAAGAATTACTTTTGATCGCAATATCAGATATAGATTTGACGATTTGATCTTAAAGGATTCCGATCATGATTTAAGATTACTCGACGATGACGAATTCTTAATGGAGATTAAAGTTCAGGATGCTTATCCTTTATGGTTAAGCAAGGCGTTAAATACTTTAAAGATATATCCGACCTCTTTTTCCAAATATGGAAAGATTTATCTGAAAAGCATAGAAGTTAAAAAGGAATATAAAGAAGTAATAAAAGAATATAAAGCATACGGCTTTAAGGAGAGGATGGTATTAAATGTTTAACAGTATTTTATCAACAACATTAACGTTGTATATAGTTTCGGTTTGCTTGATTACAAGTGTTGTATCCGGATTGATTATCTCGGCGGTATATAAATATTGTGCTCAGCCGGGTAAATCATTTGCCATAACCGTTGCCTTATTACCGGTTATGGTACAAGTGGTAATTATGATGGTAAACGGTAACCTTGGGGCAGGGGTTGCCGTAGCAGGAGCGTTTAGTTTGGTAAGATTTAGATCTTTACCGGGTAAAGCTTCCGATATCGCTACGATATTCTTCGCAATGAGCATAGGTTTGGCAACCGGAATGGGTTATGTAACCTTTGCAATACTTGCGACATTGACAATCAGTTTACTGTACTTATTGTTATTCAACACAAATATTTTGGACAGCGGCGCATCATATCGGAATTTAAAAATCACCATTCCCGAAGATTTGGACTATACGGAAGTATTTGATGACATTTTAAATAAGTATACGAAAGAAGCGAAACTCAAGGTGGTTAAAACCATTAACCTAGGAAGTATGTTTCAATTGGTATATGATGTTAAGTTAAAAAATATTAAGAATGAAAAAAATTTTATTGATGAATTAAGAACAAGAAACGGAAATTTAAGCATTATTTCAAGTAGAACATCGGTTTCAAATGAAGACTTATAGGAGAAAAAAGATGAAAAATTTAAATAAGAGTATTATTGCTTTACTTGTCGCAATCAGTTTGGCGGGATGTGCAACCCAGTCAACGTCAACCACTACGACAAATCAAACTACAACAAGCACGACCAATCCGACTACCACAACCACCACATCTACCCAAACGGTAACCACTTCCGATTACACATTGGAATATACGACGGAAGAAAGTACAGCCGATTATGACGATTCCACAGCCGAACATATTACTTTAAACGGCACCGGTGCAACAAGCGATGGCGGAGTTACGATTGACGGAGGAACCGTTACGATCAGTAAACCGGGGGTATATGTATTTACCGGTACTCTAAGCGACGGACAAATTATCGTTAATTCCACATCGAGCGGAACGGTTAGAATTATCTTAAACGGTGTTGATATTACCTCAAGCACAAGTGCGCCGATATATATTCAGGAAGCTGAAAAAACCATTATTACCGTAGTTGAGGGTACGACAAATACCTTAACCGATTCCAACAACTATACATTAAATGCGGATAGTGAACCGAGCGCAACATTATTCTCCAAGGACGACTTGGTCATTAACGGCAGCGGTACATTAAATATTAATGCCAATTATAACGATGGTATTGCTGGTAAAGATGAAGTGAAGATTATCGATACGACAATTAATGTAACTTCGGTTGATGACGGTATTGTCGGTAAAGATTTATTGGGCTTGGAAAATGTTAATTTAACCGTAAACAGCGGCGGAGACAGCTTAAAGGCATCTAATGATACCGACGCAAATTCCGGAGTTGTGGCTATAAATAGCGGAACATTCAATTTGACAAGTACTCGTGACGGAATTCAGGCGGAAAGTTTACTGCAAATAATTGACGGAACCTTTAACATTAAAACAAGCGGAAGCGACAGTGCGGAAAGCTATAAAGGTTTAAAAGCCACTACATATGTGAAAATCTATGGCGGAACCTTCAATATAAATACAAGCGATGATGCGATTCATGCCAATACGGATATAGTAATTGAGGGCGGCGACTTTACAATTTCTTCCGGTGATGACGGAGTGCATGCGGATAATGCGGTGGTAATTAATAACGGTAATTTGGTAATCAATCAAAGTTATGAAGGTCTGGAAGGATCAAGCATCACTATCAATAACGGTGAAATTGATATTACGGCAAGTGATGACGGTATTAACATTGCCGGTGATAATGACGGATCCACTGCCAATGCGATGCAACAAGCGGATTCATATGCGTCAAACGGTACGAGAATCTTAACTATTAACGGCGGTAATATCACCATAGATGCCGACGGCGACGGTATTGATGTTAACGGTAGTGTAGCGATTAACGGCGGTTATACGATAGTATACGGACCGGAAAACAGCGGTAACGGAGCATTGGATTATGACGGCACATTTGCGGTAAACGGCGGTACATTAATTGCCAGCGGTTCAAGCGGAATGGCAATGGGTATTTCCGACAGTTCTACAGTGTATTCCATTATGATCGGTACAAGCGGCGGTAATTTGGTTCTTAAGGATTCCAACGGAAATGAAGTATTAAGTTTTACTTCCGATAAAAATTATCAAAACTTGGTGTTTGCAAGTGATACATTACAGGCTAACGAAACATATACCGCTTATTCAGGCAGTAGTGAATTGGGAAGCGTAACCGTATCTTCAACAAATAACTACATCAATGCATCAGGCGGTATGGGACAAGGTATGGGTCCGGGCAACGGACAACAGCCTCCATCACAAGGAGGAGGACAGGCATCCGGGCAAAAACCCTAGCGGTGATGATTTTCAAACAAAGGCGACACAAAAACAAGGAAGCTAGTTTAAGGCTAGCTTTTTTCTTCGATGTGTTATAATTTTTTTAAGGAGTGTTTGAAGATGAAATTTGGAATAATCGGTACTAATTTTGTTTCGGATATGTTTATGAGCGGCGCAAGTCATGTGCAGGATGTTGAAGTAACGGGGGTATGCAGCGGCAGATATGAAAATGCTTTAAAGTTTAAAGAAAAATATCAAATTGCCCATGTTTATAAAAATTATCAGGAAATGCTGGAGGATAAAAAAATTGATGCGGTGTATATTGCGACTCCCAATTCAACTCACTATGAAATAAGTAAATATTGTTTAAAAAAGGGTTATCCCGTATTTTGTGAAAAACCTTTTATGGTTAATGATCGACAGGCAAAAGAAATTTTTGAACTTGCGGAAAGTAAAAATTTATATATTCATGACGGAATAGTTCCGTTATATACCAGAAATTTACAAATTTTGAAAGACAATATAAAAAAGATCGGAACAATCAGAAAAGCGATTTTATCTTTCGGGAAGTATTCTTCCCGCTATAAAGCTTATTTAAATAATGAAAATCCTACGACTTTTCGAAAAGAACTGGCTAACGGTTCAATGATGGATTTAGGGGTATATGTTTTAGCTGATGCCGTTGCTTTATTCGGTAAACCTAATGAAGTTGTTTCAAGGGCTAATTTACTTAAAACGGGAGTTGATGCTTCAGGTACCGTTATTTTGATATATGATGAATTTGATGTTGTTTTATTGCATTCCAAAGTGTCCGACACTTTAATTGTTTCGGAAATTCAGGGGGAAGACGGAATTATTCAAATAGGCAAGCCTTCTTTAATGGAAGATATTTATTTAATTAAAAATAATGAAAAAACAAAAATTTCCATGGATGAGGAAAGCAGTTTTGCTTATCAGATAAAAGATTTTGTAAATAGTGTAAATAAGCTTAAAGAATCAAAAGCGGTTTCTCATCAGCTGACTCTTGATATTTTGGAAACTTTAACTAAAGCCAGAAAATTAGCCGGAATAATTTATGATTATGACTAGCAAAGCGATTATTGCCGGAGTGAATTTAAATAAAAGCGAGGCTGAGTTTAATCTTTTAATAGAGGAAACGATTAATTTATGTAATGCATGTAATATTGAAGTGGTAGATAAATGTATCCAAAAAAGCAGAACGTTAGATCCCAATACGGCATTTAGAAAAGGCAAACTTGCGGAATTAAAGGAAAGAGCAGATTTTTTAAATGTTGATAAAGTTGTTTTCTACAATAATTTAAGTATTTCGATGCTTGCCAGAATTTCTAAAGTAATTAATGCGGAAATAATCGATCGAACCAATTTGATTTTGGATATTTTTTCCATGCGGGCAAAAACCAGAGAAGCGATTATTCAAACGCAAATGGCTCGTTTAAAATATAATCTTCCCAAGCTTTATTTACTTGATTTTGAAAGTGATAGAGAAAGAGGGGGAAGCGATTATAACAGAGGAGCCGGAGAAACTAAAATAGAGCTAGCCAGAAGAAAGATAGAAGGGCAAATCAGCGATTTAAAAAAAGAGTTGGCGTCTTTAAAAATTCAGGAGAGGGAAAGAGCTAAAAAAAGAAATGCGTCCAATTTAAAAAGCGTTGCCCTAGTAGGATATACCAATGCCGGCAAATCAAGTTTAATGAATTATATTTTAAAGTTAAATAATAAAGATAAGTATGTTTTTCAAAAAGATATGTTATTTGCGACTTTGGATACAAGCGTCAGAAAAGTGGCTTACAATTCCAAATCGTTTCTGTTATTTGATACGGTAGGCTTTGTGTCAGATTTGCCTCATGAACTTGTTGAAGCGTTTAACAGTACTTTAAAGGCGGCAAGTGAAGCAGATCTTTTGGTTCATGTAATCGATTGTAAAGATGAAAATTATGAAAATCAAAAAGATATTACTTATCAAACTTTAAAAAAGATAAATGCCGATCATCTTCCGATTATAGAAGTATATAATAAGGTTGATAAAATTAATGAACGGGAGTTTAATTTAAAATATATTTCTTGTAAAACGGGAGAAGGAATCGACTTGTTGCTTAAGGAAATTGTTAATGTTTTATATCCCGATAAATATGAATTAAATCTGATAATTCCTTATGAAAAGATTTATTTGTTGGATAAGTATAAAAATCATTATGAAATCATTTCGTTTGAAAACAATGAAACAGGCTCGCATATCATATTAAAAGGGGATAAACTGATTAAGGAAGTATTTGAATCATATATATGTAGCGGACATATTTAGCGACTATGATTAAGCGTTTTTATTAAACGCTCTTTTTAAAGATTTAGTTGATATTTGAGAAAACGCCGAATTTATATTCACCATAAGCTATATATAAATCAATTGGCATAGGTAAACTTACAATATCTTTACATATAAAAGGGATTTGTTCCATCATAGATTCCATATATGTTTCAGACTTCCATTTGCGCATGTCCAGAGTATATCTCAACTTCTTTTTAAATATAATCCAATCTAGATATCCTTGCAGATGACGTGTACTTATTCCACGTTTATGTCTTATTAGATTTTTTGCTTCTGTATGAAGCTCATTTACAGCTGCTACTGTATTCCCATTTGGAGATACATAGCATCCTGAAGGTATTACATCACTTTTAAATCCATTTCTGGATACAAACGTCTGAATACTGTGACTGTCATCACTGATAATCATTGAATGATTAGAAAAATGTTTTTTATATTGATTCAGTATTTGAAAGCTTTCTCTTCCTAATCCACCTATTTTAAAAAGCATATTATCTTTTTCATCAATTGCCGCTACAACACATATCTTGTGATGGCTTGTACCAGTGAGATGATGTGAATATGGACTTGTTTTGTGCTTTCCACGATGTTTACTCATTCTTGGCATATTATGAGGTTCTGTTCCTTTTAAATTAATCTTTGTATATGATGGATCTAGTTCGATATTACCACTTAGAATCACATTTTTCTGTATTTTGGAGATTGCTTTATACAGCTTATGGCGCATGTTGAAACATGTTACGATACTTAACCCTGTGGCTACTGTCTGCTGTTCAAGAGTTAAGTTATTCAGTTCACCTGTGATAAAAACAGACCATGTATTAAAGTTGGTTTTTGAATGATTAAACATTGTTCCTGTAGTAGCCATAAAGACTGTCTTGCAGTCTTTACATCTGTATTTCTGCTTGTGTTTAGGATTAAAACCGTTTTTTACAAAATGAATTGATCCACAATTAGGACAATGTTGCACATGTGATTCAATATTTTCATAGTTTGTTGTTTCGGGAGTAACTTTGTCTTTATAAAGTTTATCAATTCCTATACGGATAAAGGATACTTCTACGGGAGAAAGGCTATTTAAGAATTCTTGAGTAATACGCATTTTATTTACCTCTACTTTACGGATTTATCATACCAAGTATTCTCATTTCTATTGTCCTATTTTTGGGACTATCAACTATTTCTTTAAAAAGAGCGTTAAAAAATCATGAAGAATTTTTTATGGTTCATTTATTGCATGTATTATTAGCCAAACTAGGTAAAGACCACCCGCAATATCTTTCCAAAATTCAATCATCAATGATGAAAGAATATCTTGCCGGATCAATTATTAAATATATGGATGAAAACTCCAAAACAATCACTCTGGAAGAAACTGCCAAAGCCTTCGGATATCATCCCGCCTACTTTTCTAAACTGTTCAAAAAAATAATGAATACGTCTTTTAAAAATATGCTTATTGAAATTCGTCTGGAAAAAGCCTTAAAATACCTGAAAGAAACCAAACTGTCCATAAAGACAATTTCCAAAGAAGTCGGCTATGATGACGTCAATCATTTTTATAAGCTTTTTAAACAAAGATTTAAAACAACCCCTAAATCCCGAAACAAATAATTTCACTTGCTTTTTAACTGCATGTTCTTTAACCAGTTTTCCTGCGTTTTCATTCCGATATAACCGATAACGGTAATAAATAAAGCCCCCAAACCATCGACAATCAAATCCGCCATCGTATCGCTCAAAGCACTTCTGCCGATTAAATTCGTTCCGTCCTCCAACGCAAACTTCTGCATGTTAAGACCTAAAACTCCGTCAAAAGTATACTCATAGATTTCCCAAAACACCCCCAAAGTAACCGCAAAGCTGAACGCAAAGACACAAACAAAAATCGGACTAAGGATGGTAGGAGTTTTATCACTATGATTAATTATTGAAACCAAACTAAATCCCAACGCCCCAAGCATCCCTCCGCTAAAAGCGTGAAGAACCGTATCCCAATATGGAATATTATAAT
>JBHAFN010000051.1:0-6311 GCA_041856105.1 Bacillota bacterium | reverse complement strand
TTAAGCCTCTTGCTAGCCACCTCACTGATTTCTTTTTTCTCCGGAATCATCAAATATGCATATGCAATACGATTGGATCTCCCCACTCTTCCTTTAATTTGATAAAGCTGTGATAAACCGAAACGATCCGCATTATCGATAATGATCGTATTCGCATTAGGAATATCAATCCCCGTTTCAATTATCGTCGTACAAATTAATACGTTTATTTCATTAAAAGTGAATCTAAGCATCACATCTTCAATTTCTTCCCTGCTCATTTTCCCATGGGCAACCATTACCTTTGCGTCAGGCACAAGCTTTTGAACCTTACGAGCCACATTATAAATTTCATCCACGTTATTAAATAAATAAAACACCTGCCCATCTCTGGCCAATTCTCTTTCAATAACCTCTTTAATTAAATTGCCGTTTTTTTCAACCACATAGGTTTGAACGGGAAAACGATTATCAGGAGGTGTTTCCAACTGAGAAAGCTGACGAATTCCCACTAAAGACATTTGTAAAGTTCTGGGAATGGGAGTTGCCGATAATGAGATTACATCAACGGAACTCTTTAATTCTTTAATCTTTTCCTTATGTTCAACCCCGAACCGTTGTTCTTCATCAATTATTAACAACCCTAAATCCTTAAACTTAACATCCTTACTCAAAATACGATGTGTTCCTAAAATAATATCAATCTTACCCTCTTTTAATTCCTTTAAAATGCCCTTAATTTCACCGGGCAACACAAACCTGTTTATAACCCGGATATTAACCGAATAATCCTTAAAACGATGTTTGAAAGTATTAAAATGCTGTTTGGAGAGAATGGTTGTAGGACATAAGAAAGCCACCTGTTTATTTTCTATGACCGCTTTAAACGCCGCTCTGATTGCTACCTCGGTCTTACCGAAACCGACATCCCCGATAATTAATCTGTCCATCGGTTTAGCACTTTGCATATCCCTTTTCACATCGATTACCGCCTTCTTTTGATCTTCGGTAAGTTCATATTCGAAGCTGTCTTCAAACTCCTTTTGATCCTCGCTGTCCTCTTTATAGGCATATCCGATATCATTTTCTCTGGCAGAATACAGTTTAACCAATCTTTCAGCCAAAACCGCCACATTTTCTTTAATCTTTCGCTTTGTTGTCGCCCATTCATCAGAACCTAATTTATTGAGCTTAGGCACAAACCCTTCTCTCGACACAAATTTTCTAACCAGACGAAACTGCTCCAACGGCACTAAAAGTTCATTATTGCCTCTATAAACAATCTTTAAAAAATCACGATGAATACCCTGTACAATCCTGGTTTCAATGCCGATGTATTGACCTACCCCATAAGTATTATGAACAACATAATCACCCTTACTTAATTCTTGATGATGGCGGATAATCTCCGCATTCTTAAATTTATTCGCAAATCTGCCGAGCTTATTCTTAACTTCAAATAAATCAAAAGAAGACACGACAATCAATTTTTCCCGATTGCATCTGAATCCCTGAAACACATGATTAAAGGTAATATTTATTCCCTCTGTCAATTCTTCGTCATCAAGAATTAAATTATATGGTAAATTCATATCCCCGCAAACCTTAATTACTCTTTCAATTTCTTTATCGTTAAGAAACATTAAAACCTTGTATTTTTCATGTAATAAAAGCTTAATTAAATTATTTAAATTTTCTTTAGGCAAATCCAGCTCTTCTATCTTTGACACATTGTTTCCGTAATAATCAAAGGTAATTAATTTATTTCCCGGAATAACTCGATGAAAATCATGCATTAACGCAAACTTAGGCAACAGTTTATTTTCCGAAACCATTTCCTGAATATAAGCGACAGTTTCTTCCGATAATTTAGATAAATAAGCATTAACCGTTTCTAACGGTTCGCATAAAACGGTAGGATTATTGAGATAATCAAACAGTGAACCGGTTTCATCCAACAAAGCATAATATGCATATAAATAGTTTTCTTTTAAATGATTTTCAAGATATGAAAGATCTATTTCCACCTTGGAAGTCAAAACATCATTATTAGCTTTTTCCAACATTTGATAAGCTCTGTCTTTAATTGTTTTTAAATCACCATCATCAAATAAAATATCACTCGCCGGAATACAGGTAATTTCATCAACCACGGAAACGGTTTTTTGAGTGTTGACATCAAAATATCTGATGCTGTCAATTACCGTATCAAAAAATTCAACTCTAACCGGATATTCGTTATTCATCGAATAAAAATCGATAATACCTCCTCTAAGCGCAAAAGTTAACGGAGTGTCAATATGTGAAACCTGGCTATAACCGCCCTTTAAAAGCTTATCCTTTAATTCCTCCATGGTAATTTCCTGATTAACTTTTAAATTGATAATATTTTTCTTAAATAAACTGACCCTAGGTAATTGTCTGATCACAGCCGCCAAATGAGTGACGATAATCTTTTGATCGTTTAAGATCAAGTTATATAAAGCTTCAACCTTGGCCGCCATATTTTCAGGAGAAGACGCAATCGCCTCAACCCTTAAAGACTCCTCCACCGCAAACAAAACTGTATCGTCAGGTAATAACGAACTGATTCTTTCATAAACTCTTTGCGCATTATATAAATTATTCTTAATAATTAAAATCGGTCTTTTTTCCGCCTTAAAAGCGGAAGCGATTAAAACAGACTCCTCAATTAAAGAATTACAGACAAAATTCTTCCTTTCTTCTAATAACCGGATAACTCCGGGATTATTTTTAAATAAATCTAATAAACGATCAATCATTAGGGTTAAACTCATTCATCACTTTCATTATCGGTTTAAAAATAAAGGCATATGCCGCATTACCGGCTTTTTCAAACGCCTTATTATAATCATCAAGCTTATCTTTATCCAGTTTACCCAGCACGTAATCAACTACCGAAATATCAGGATGCTTATCAATTCCGATCCTGATGCGAGGAATATCTTGGGTATGTAATAAATCAATAATATTCTTCATTCCTTTTTGCCCTCCGCTTGAACCGCTCATTCTGATTCTGATCTTACCAACCGGCAAATCCAAATCATCATGAATGACCAAAATATCCTTAGGCTCAATTTTATAAAAATTAACTGCTTGCAGGACAGCTTCTCCGGATAAATTCATATAAGTTTGCGGTTTCATTAAAAGAACTTGTTCATTATTAACTCTTATTAAAGAAATTAAAGATTTAAATTTATTTTGATTAATTTCCGTATTAAGTTTTTTCGCCAAAAGATCAATCGCTTCAAATCCGCAATTGTGTCTTGTTTTAGCATATTTTAAGCCGGGATTTCCCAGTCCAACAATTAATTTCATGCCTTACCTCTTTCAATTACTACCTTATTATAATATCAAATTAAGAATAATTATCTCTTATTTTATAATTCATGTCAGCCTTCTTTTATCAACACTTCTTTTTTAAACGGTATATACACAAGTGTTTTTCAGACACTTTTTTCTGTTTACGGATTTTTTCTTAAAAACAAACATAATTTCAATATTCCAATAATTATTCATAAAGCGGCGGATTTAATGATAGATAACCGCTTTTTAAAACATAAAACATCAAATCGGTTTTACACCTCAAAAAATCAAAGATTCAATCATAGGTTAAATGAAAAACAACCAAAATAGTTTAAAGGTATTTTTAAAGTTTAATCAATATCTCTTTGATTTATCTGAATATTCTAGTAATATTGATATTGTTTAAGAAGGAGGTAACCCGTTTGAAAAGCGATTGGTTATTAAGATTTATCAAAGGGATGTTGATAGGATCGGGATTTATTCTACCCGGAGTAAGTGGTGGTGCCTTGGCAGCTATCTTCGGAATTTATGAAAGAATTATTGAGTTTCTGGCAAATATCACTAAAAACTTCAAAGAAAATGTAATCTTCTTTATTCCGGTAGGATTAGGAGCAATAACCGGAATAATATTACTCTCCTATGGAGTAAGTTTCCTGTTGGGCAACTATGAAACCATTATGTTATGGTTTTTTGTAGGCTGTATTATAGGTACTGTTCCCGCTTTATGGAAGGAAGCCGGAAAAGAAGGAAGAAGCCTCAGAGAAATTATTATCTTAGTTGTTTCATTTATCTTGGGAGTAGTTATATTGTATTTAGGTAATACCGCAATTAACGGAAGTGTAGACCAAAACTTCTTCACTTGGACAATTGCCGGGATGCTGATTTCTTTAGGAATGATCGTTCCGGGACTAAGCCCGTCAAACTTTATCGTTTATATGGGAATGTATAAAGCCATGTCGGACGGCTTTAAAAGCTTGGATTTTTCCGTAATACTTCCTATCGGAATAGGAATGATATTATCAATACTGTTATTCTCCAAATTAGTTCATTACATTTTTAAAAAAGCCTATCCTCAACTGTTCCACTTTATCTTCGGAATCGTCATGGCTTCTACCGTAATGATCGTTCCGCTATCATATCCTAACTTCACTCTGACAGGTTATATAATGTGTGTTGTCATGTTTATTGCCGGAAGTGCTTTGGGCTTATGGATGAGCAAGCTGGAAGAAAAATATAAATAAATTTAATGCCCTTAATTTTTTAAGGGGCATTTTATATATAAAAATTTATTCCTTTAAGCTCTTATATCCTCTGTATAATCCGTCTAAAGTTAAAACAACCCCCAAGCTGAATAAACCGTAGGCAATTGTGTGATAGGGGGTAAACAGTAAATAACCGCCTGTAACCGCATAAAAGAATACTTCTAAAATTTTAATATAATAATCTAATTTTCTTTTTTTATCCTTCAACAATGAAACCAATATTTTTTCCGCAATCGTAATAAAGCCGATTCCAAAAAACATATTACTGACAAAACTCAATGCGTTTTCCTTAAATAACATTACAATAATCAAGCTTACCAAAAATGTAAAAATAGAAACTCTTACCTGTTCCTTTTCTATATTCCAGTTTGCTTCTTTAAGTCTGATAAAGGTGAATCTCCCTTGCAGGATTGTTGTTATTAACAAAGCTATAGCCACTATTGAATTGATAATATTCTCGGAAAAAAACATAAATAAAACTCCAAAACAAATCATTAACGCAGGAATAATTAAATTATTCCTGAAGTATTCCCAATCCTTTATTTTTTTAAATAATGACAAATCACCGAATAAAGAAGCAAGAAAAAACAATCCCGATTTTTCTTGGGTAGTATTGCTGATTGAAAACATGGAAATAATAAGTTCATCAAAACCCAACACGCCCTTATCTGCCAAATCATTAAAGGATACTATCCCGACCGCACTAATCCTGCCAAAAACATCATCAATCATTTTTTTACGATCACTTATTAAAATACTGTTTAACCACGTGGAAATCGTTTCATTCAAAAACTCACTTTTATAATCGTGGTGATCAACCGTAAATAATTCGTTTTTGTTAACTCTCCACCCCACCGGATTGTGTTGAAGCGGCCCCTTATCATAAGAATAAATTATTTTCTTATTTTTATATTCAGGCTCAAACAATCTTCCGACAATGCTATATTCGGGCAAATATGCATAAACCTTATCGTTAATAACATCAATGCTTTTATCAAACACATCCTTACAAAATCCGGGACCGTCAAAAACATATATTGCTTTAATCGATGACTGTTTTTTATCGCTTAAATACAAGGAAGAATATAAGGCCAGATTCCCTCCCTTGGAATGTCCGCCTACATAGTATTCATAACCTTCAATCAATTCATTATTTAAATAATCCAACGCCATTTCCTGAGCAGGAATCTTGGTAAAACTCATCATAAAGTCTTCCTTCCAGCCCACAACCGAAGCATCGGTTCCTCTATAAGACACAAACCTTTTATTTCCGTCAAATTCAAAGGTAGACACCGAAAATTGAATTTCCTCTTCTTCATCCAAAGAATCGTCAAAATTAACCAATTGCACATTTCTAAAACGTTTAGATTTTGCTATTTCCTTTAATAGCGCATTATAGTTTTCCTGTTTGAATTTTGAATCCAGGGTCTTTACCTTCAACCCCTCCTTGGTTAATAACAACTTAATCAAATCGGCTAACGGAAGCTTTCTTTCTTCCTCCATTAATATTTCAAATTCTAAATATGATAAAAAGGCAAAGATTAAACAATCAACCTCATTGAGTTTGTTTTCTTTAAAGGTTTTATCACCAAGCCACCTGCAATAAGTATAAAAGTTCTCCATCTTAAAACCCTCTCTTTAAGGTATTATAGCATAATAAAATAAAGGGATTTATAAGGCGAACAATTAAAACGGATACTATTTTCCCAATGTTTTTTTATATTGTATTTCATATGAAGTTCC
>JBHAFN010000050.1:0-3282 GCA_041856105.1 Bacillota bacterium | reverse complement strand
GAATTGCCGGCGCATTGTCCATAAGAAATGCGTCCATGCCTTTATTAATGAAAATTGAAGAGGCATCAATTATTATGCCGATCGTAAATAAGGAATTTAATCCGGCTGCCGGAGGGTTATTGGCTGCTTTAATTGCCGGAATATGCTTTGCGTTACTTGAAAAGAAAATCAAGAAATATATTCCGGATGTGGTTACTACCTTCTTTACGCCGTTGCTTACCGTTATTATCGGCGGTTTATTGGCTGTATTGATTATTCAACCTGTCGGTTCATTCCTGTCTTCGGGAATATTTTCAATCCTTCAATTTGTGTATGAAAAAATGGGTATTGCAGGCGGATATATCTTGTCAGCAGGATTCTTACCTCTAGTGTCAGTCGGTTTACATCAGGCTTTAACTCCAATTCATGTAATGCTTAACGATCCGACCGGTCCTACGCAAGGAATTAACTATTTGCTTCCGATATTGATGATGGCCGGAGGCGGTCAGGTAGGGGCGGGACTTGCCTTATATTTCAAAACCAAAAATAAAAAAGTTAAACAACTTACCAGAGATTCCATTCCTGTCGGAATACTTGGAATCGGTGAACCGTTAATGTACGCGGTTACTCTACCTTTAGGGAAACCGTTTATTACCGCTTGTCTTGGGGCCGGCTTTGGAGGAGTTCTGGCAAGTATCTTTAAATTGGGTACCGTTTCTCAAGGGGTCAGCGGTTTGTTCGGATTATTGATCGTACAACCGGGTACATGGCTATATTATGTAATCGCTATGCTTGGTGCTTATGCGGGAGGATTTATTATCACTTGGTTCTTTGGAGTGGATGAAGAAAGAATTAAAGAGGTTTACGGAGAGTAGTTTATGAATTTCAGCACAGGTATTTCTCTTTATTTTTCCACGGATTTTGCCAAAAACATACAAATGATTAATCAGGCAATCAATGCTGAAATGGAATATATTTTTACTTCATTACATATTCCTGAAGAAAATTTTAATGACAAGGCGGAAGAAATAAAAGAACTGTTAAACTTGTGTAAAAAAAATAATCTTAAAGTAATTTGTGATATCAGTCCGCTTACTTTAAAAAAATTACATTTAAAAGATTATTTGGAACTTAAACAATTGGGAATCAGCCATATAAGATTGGATTTCGGTTTCAGTGATGAAGAAACGCTTGCATTTTTGAAGGATTTTACGGTTGTATTTAACGCTTCGACATTTGATTTTGATTTGTTAAACAGAATAGAAAAAAAATATATTAACAAAATCATGGCTTGTCATAACTTTTATCCTAAAAAATATACCGCATTATCTTTAGAGAGAATAAAAGAAATTAATTATAAATTGAATTTATTTAATATTAAGGTAATCAGTTTTGTAATGGGAAATAAGGAATTCAGAGGACCGCTATTTGAGGGATTGCCTACCGTTGAATCGCAAAGAAACCATCACGTATTTGAAAATGTCTTGGAATTGAAAGAGTCTTCATATAGCGATGTAGTTATTATAGGTGATGTTGCCTGTTTGGATGATGTATATGAAAAACTGGCTAATCTTAATCAGGGTTTTATTGATTTAAAGGTTACTTTGAATGATGATTTCCATTGGTTATACGGAATTATTCAACATGATCGGGTTGACAGCAGTGAATTTGTGATAAGAAGCGTTGAATCCAGAGCGTTTAAACAGGAAGTAAACCTTAACATTAAGCCGAATAAAAGAAAAATCGGAGATATCGTAATGGCCAATGAACAATATTTAAGATATTTTAAAGAATTGGAAATTTGTAAAAAGGATATGGATGAAGATGAAAGAGTTATTGTCATTGGTAATGTTCATCCTGATTATATTAAGTATTTAAAATATATAAATAAAGGTTTTGGGTTCAGATTTATAAAATAAAGGAAGGTTAAGCCTTCTTTTATTTAATCAGATGATAAGATAATTATATAGAGGAGGGTTTATGCTTAAATTGGAAAAGTTGGAAACGGAAATAAAAAACGAAAGAACCGATCATATCGATGAATTAGATATTTCGGGTATTGTTGAAATTATTAATAATGAAGATAAAACGGTAGCTTTGGCAGTTGAAAAAGAAAAAGAAGCGATTGCAGGATTAATTGAGGCGGCATATAAATGTATTGTTCAAGGGGGAAGAATAATTTATATGGGTGCGGGTACAAGCGGAAGACTGGGAGTTTTGGATGCCAGTGAATGTCCGCCGACATATGGTGTGGACAGCAATCTTGTTATCGGACTTATTGCCGGTGGTAAGGAGGCAATGTTTAAAGCTCAGGAAGGGGCTGAAGACAATTTTGATTTGGGTAAAGAAGACTTAAAAAAGATAAGTTTGTCCAATCTGGATATTGTTATAGGGATTGCGGCCAGCGGAAGAACTCCTTATGTATTAGGGGGTTTGGAGTATGCCAATTCCATTGGAGCTGCCACCGGATCTGTCGCATGTGTTTCCAATTCTAAAATTGGGGAAATTGCTAAATATAAGGTAGAAATAATTACCGGCGGGGAAGTAATTCAAGGTTCGACAAGAATGAAGGCGGGTACCGCTCAAAAAATGGTTTTAAATATGATCAGCACTGCCTGTATGATT
Organism: Bacillota bacterium; assembly: GCA_041856105.1. Lineage (GTDB taxonomy): Bacteria > Bacillota_I > Bacilli_A > Erysipelotrichales > Erysipelotrichaceae > UBA9076. The sequence goes on along the minus strand of JBHAFN010000050.1, from coordinate 678 downwards.
AAATACGGGAAAGTTTACGGTAATTTGATGGTTGATGTCCAACCGACAAATGAAAAACTGGTGGTTAGAGCTAAAAGAATAATTCAACAGGCGTTAAATTGTGGTGAAGAACTTGCGGATGTGCTTTATAAACGAAGCGATCATAACGTCAAGGTTGCCATTGTTATGGGATTGTTAAATATTGATAAGGAAAAATCAATAAAAAAATTAGCTGAAAATAACGGTGTAATATCCGCAGTGTTAAAGAATATGTAAATTAAGGTTTTTATGGTGAAAATATTTTCGGTAGTTAAAAAAATATCGGTGTAGGACAATATACGAAGATAATTAATTTGGAAATTGGATTACTGTATGGGTAGTATTTAAAAGCCGGATAAATCAGTTTATTACTTGATACTGTTTCAATAAAAAAGCCAAATTATGATGATTTCAGCTTTTTTGTTTCGGTATTTATAATTTCTTTTATTTCATTAATAATTGTATCTAAGGGTTTATTTAATCTTTCACTCATTATTTTGATGGTTGCTTTAGGCAACATTACTCTTGCTAAAGGAGTGTTTAATATTTTCATTTCCGGATTTATTTTAATTAATTCTTCCTTTAAAAAAGGGTATTGATTAAATAAATCTTTTAATTTTGTTTCATCATTAATCAGTGAAACGTCATCAAATGATTTTT
>JBHAFN010000049.1:0-3981 GCA_041856105.1 Bacillota bacterium | reverse complement strand
GGTTTGAATGCCAATTTAAGCAGTATAGTGCATTTATATGACAGTAACGGTAAGGTGAGTTCTGTTAAAAGCGATCTTCCTAATGATATACTCTACGATTTATCCGAAGATAACGATGACGTCAGAATATGCGGGGATTTATCGGTGAATTTAATTATGGACGTAGTTTTGAATTCCGCCAAGTCTTTGGCGGGGAAAATCGGGTTAAGTAAATCGTTTAAAGTTTTTGATGAAAAAAACAGCAGTGTATTGAACGGTTTAAGCAAGCATATGGAAAATTGGCAATTTGTCGATAAATGTACCAGAAACAATCGTTATGCGCCTGATCAAAGTCATGAAGAATTGGATAGTGCAAAGATAAGAATTGCCGAATATTCTTTAATTCTTAAAAAGAATGAAGTTAAGCAAATAAAGCTGGTGGAATTGCCTGAAGGGTATACCGTCGAAGATTTGGTTTTTTTAACCAATAACGAGCATGTGTCGGTGGATAAATCGGGTAATGTAAAAGGAAACAGCCTAGGTAACTCAATTATTCTGATTAAGACTAAAGACGGTAAACATAGTATTAAGTGTCATATTTTGTGTAAGGAATAAAACATGTTAATAATAAAACAGTCAGGCTGTAATCAAAAGATATATCAATTAAAGAAAGATGAACATATTCAAATAGATATGGAAGGAGAGTATGTCATCTTTCATTATTTTGATAAACTTGAATACAAATACAGCAAGGGGTTGAGTTTAGATGATAATCAACCCACGCATTTAATTTTCCATAAAAGGGATAGTTATTTTTCTTTCGATATATATTTATGTTTTTTTGATCAAAATTACAATGTATTTAACAAATATGCCGTTAGTAAAAAGGAAATAACCGTAGGCAACGGCATCGATAACGATATTTATATTCAAGATAACAATTTATTACCCGTTCATTTAAAAATCGATTTTGTCAATAAATGGTTTATTAATGAAAATGTCCCTTATTGTTATAACGACAACAAGGCAAAATATTTAAATGAAAATATAAAGGATCTTAATTTATTAAACCTGAGAATATACTTACATGATGATTTTATAATGATTAACCGATGTATGAATATTTATGTCCACTTACCCGTTTTTAACGAAATAAGCAAACCTTTAAAAATTAAAAAAACGGTTAAATATATAAATAAAAGCTTTAGAAATCATCCTTCTTTTGAAATAAAGGAATTTAGGATTAATAAACCTCTTGGCATAAGTCAAAACAATACCAATCCTTTGATATTCAGTATCGGACCTGCCTTGACAATGTCTTTAGCCTCGTTGGGCAGCGGAGGAATCAGCGGATATAATGCCTATATGCAGGGTAGAGAATTGGTTGAGGTATTACCGATGATGGTATTGCCTATAGTGATGATAATCAGCGTTTTAATCTGGAATCCACTACAAAGAAGATTTGAAAAAAAGAAATATTTAAGATTAAAGGCTCAAAGAAAGAATGACTTTATAAAATATATCGACGATTTGAAAAATAATATATTATCGATTAATGAAGAATACCGCAATTATTTAAATAATAATTATTATTTGCCCGATGAATTAAATGATTTAAAGCTGCTTTGGCAAAAAAACAGTCAGGAAAGCGATTACCTGCATTTGTGTCTGGGTATATCTAATTTACATAGTAAGGTAATTATTAGGGATGATCATGATTTTGATGATGATTTAAAAGAAACGGTTTTAAAATTAAAAAGCGAAGTCAAAATGATAAACGACTGTAAGTTGATCTTTAATTTGTTTGAATATAAATATTTGGCTGTCGTTTTTAACAAATATGATGAGGATTTATATTTTAATTATTTAATGGCGCAAATAATGACCTATTATCCTTATGATGAACTGAAAATCGCTTTAGTATGTGATGAAACTTATTTGTATAACAATGCCCGGCTGTCAGCCTTACCGCATTTTTATGATAATGATTTTTCCGTCAGATATATTGCGTGCAATCATAGTGAAGTAAGTAAATTAAATCGGATAATTGATGATCATACAATTTGTTTTGTAGTAAATGAAAGTTTATATAAGTACATGGACAATAAAAAGGGTTATGCAATTTTAAAATGTAACGATCTAAGCAAGGTTCCTTCCTATGTTAACGCTTATATAAAAATGGACGGTTTTAACGGAGAATTGCATTTAAAAAATAAAGGGATAATCAATTTTAAAATTAACGAGTTGGCTTTATTTAACAAAAAAGAAGTTTTTAACGGTTTGAATTCCTGTTTATTAAGCAATCATATAAAAAGCGACAACTATGATGTTTTATCGTTGTTTGATATTTATAAAACAGATGTTGACAGTATCGTCAAGCGGTGGCACGAAAATCATAATGCGAGGTCTTTAAAAGCTATTTTGGGGAAGTTTAAACACGAAGATTTTTATTTGGATCTGCATGAAAACGGCAACGGTCCCCACGGTTTAATTGCGGGAATGACCGGTTCGGGCAAAAGCGAACTCATCATTACTTTAATAATCACCTTGTGTTTAAGTTATAGCGTTAATGATTTAAATATCGTGATCATTGATTTTAAAGGGGGAGGAATTATTCAAAACTTTAAAAATGATAAATATGTATTACCGCATTTAATCGGGGCGATCTCCAATTTAGACGATAATTTATTAAGAAAAAGTATTACATCTTTAAGATTGGAATGTTTAAAAAGACAACGGCTGTTTAAACAAATGAGCGACTTGTTTGCCGTACCTAATATGAACATCGATATATATAAAGCGCTCTATGAAGAACATTCGGGGTTGGAAAGGTTAGCTAATTTACTGATCATTGTGGATGAATTTGCCGAATTAAGAAAACAGGAACCTGAGTTTTTAGATGAACTGATCAGTATTGCTAGAATAGGTAGAAGTTTGGGGATTCATTTGATTTTATCCACTCAAAAACCAAGCGGGGTGGTGGATAATCAAATATGGTCAAACTGTCGTTTTAAAATATGTTTAAAAGTGCAGGATAAACAGGATTCATATGAAATGATTAAGGTAAACGACGCTTCCAATTTAAAAAGCTTGGGGAGATTTTATTTATTATGCGATGATGTCTTAAAAGAGGCGCAATGCGCCTACAGCAACGCCGCATTAAGAACGAAAAATGATAAAGTACAAATATTAGACAATCTTAAGGATGTAATCAAAGAAACAAAGAATAAATCCAATCCTTACGAAAGCGAGCTTTCTCATGCCATCAAAAACATCATTAAGGCGAATAAACATAAGGCTTCCGGTTTATGGTTGGATAATATTGAAGACTATGTGATTGAAAATGAAGAAGGAAAGATTGTCATCGGGGTAGCTGAAGATTATTTTAACAAAAGATTTTTAAAATTAACTTATACAAATGAATCTATAGTCGTTTATTCTTTGGATAGTGAAGAAAAGATAAAATTTATTAAGGCTTATTTATTTCAGCTTGTTAAAACGTCTTTTGATCGGGAAATATATATTATTGACGGTTTGAGAAGTAAATTGGATATATTTAAAGGATTTTGTAATGTTGCGGATATATTAACTCTTAAAGATGAGGAAAAAATTAATAATTTGTTTAAAAGATGCCGTGATGCCATGAATGAGGATATAAAAAATAAAATAACCGTAATCATTACCCATTTACCGCTGTTTAAAGAAGCTTATGAAGAACATTTAAACAAACTTAGAAACATTATTCAGGACGGTAAGGATTACGGAATAAACGTTATTTTAATGACTACCACATTCAATACTTTACATTTTCAGGAACATATTTTGTTAAGTAATAAGATATCTTTATTTAATGCCAATTTCAATGAAGTATCCGCTATTTTTGACCTTAATACCAAACAGACAATTACCAAAAAAGGTTACGGTTTAATCAAATTAAATAATTTATTGGAATTTAAAATGAATACAATTGACGACCGGTTAATTGAAGAAGAATTAAAAAAT
>JBHAFN010000048.1:0-12736 GCA_041856105.1 Bacillota bacterium | reverse complement strand
GAATCAGGTTGTGGCATTTTATACAAGAATGAAAACAACTGATTCATTTTCTTTACTACATTACTGTTGAACTATATAATGATTCGTTACTTAGGTACATAGTATTGGGGTTATACATAAATGAAACATATTTTTCATTTACAGTTCCTTTAAACATAATTTCATCTGAATTACCTGTGTTAATTACTTCAATAATTTCAACATATCTTTCATTAGGAATAACAACTGAACTACCTGTATTTAAATCGGTCGCATTTACTTCTCCTCCAAAAATACGCACATAATAACTTTCATCTAATACATACCCATAAGGAATGGTATTTGGAAAATTATATGTAAATGAATATCTTTTATTATGAAGAATTAAACTTGCATATTGTTAATAGGTCTATACAATCTATCTACACTAATAGTTTCTCCTACAGGAACAGTTAACGTTTCTCCGGAATAACTTTGTATTTCTAGAGGAACATTTTTAACTTTCATTTTTAATTTTGAAAAATATCTATCAAATTCATATGTCTTTTTTGTTACAAAAATAGTATCAGAAACTTGTTTTGGAATCTCATTTACCTGAGATGCTCCTTTTGCACAAAGATCGGCTTTTGATCCTCTTTCTACATTAAATGCTTTAACACAACCTTTATTTAATAAATAAGTCTTTAATGAATTGAAATCAATTCCACTTTCAAAGTAAGCGAATAAATAGTTTCCATTATTTAACTGACCTATTACAGCATGGTTTTTAGTAATAAAGTCCGGATCAATTTGTGTTTCACCACTTTGTGGTAAAGAAAAACCTTCAAAGCTTCTTAACCATTCATACTTTGATATATCTATATTTTCTATTGAAGAAGTAACTAAGTCTAGATTTCCGTTAAAACCCATCTTAGGAAGATTGTTTTCTTGCCCAATAATACCACTTGAATAATTTTTTAAAATTCCGATAATAGTATATCTTGATGATGTTTCGCTATTAGCGGTAAATGGACCTCCATTAATAGCTAATAATGTTTGGTCATTATAATGGGAAATATTTGGCATAGTGTTTGTATAACCATCCCCATGTTCTAAATATAAATCATATATTTTTTTATCTATTTCAGAATATACTACTTTTTTTCCGTTCAATTGAGTTCTGTTTATTTTAAGTTCGGTTACTTCATTTGCCTCAACAAAGCGATTTGTAACCGGTCTAATAACATAATTTTCGGTTGTATCATCACTTCCAATGTTTGTTAAGTCTTCTTGATCAGGTAAAATATAAAATATTTTATTTAAATCTAAGGTATATGGCATTTGCCAATCAGTATATTCCACACCATCAAAATCAACAGTATTATTGCCTTTTGGAAATATCCAGCCTTCTGCAACTTCTAGATGCAAATGTATTCCATATGAAACTCCTTTATCTCCTTCTAAATAACATTTTTCTCCCGGGGAGAATACGTATCCATTGTTAAACTTTTCTTCTAATTCAGCCATCATCGCAGCATTATCACAATGAGTCATAGCATATGTTAATACTCTTACCTCCCCATCTCCACATAAGACACAAGCTGAATTACCTTCATAATCACAAGATCCGAAATATACTGTATTTGACGCTATATCAGCGGATGTTGAAGGCATACTAATAATTTTACAAGTAGTTGGAGCTAAAATTTCATAACCGTTAGCCCCTCCTCCTGTTAAATCCCATGCATGTCTTTTTTGATGGGTTTTTCCTCTTAGTTGTCCTTGTTTAATACGAAATGACTGTAGAGGGATAATTGGTCTTTCAATTTTAATCATATTTAAAATCTCCTTTCTTTATAATTTCTTCTTTAATTTTTTAAATATGTTTTGTATCGATACACTTACATTATTACTTATTTCAAAGTGATCGAAAACGACATCTTGATGTCATCAAGACGACAACTTTTCATTAAAAGTAAAAAAATCCCTATTTACGTATTTAACCTTAGGACTTGTTAATATAAATCCAAAGGTTAGATATAAATTAGAATATTTTTGTTTTATTATATGCATCTATTATATTTGGAATAAAACTGTTTATTATTTTTTCTTCAGCTGATTTCTGTATTCTTTGGATTTGCCTTTTAGAATAATTAAACTCTTTTGCTACATCTTCTTGTAAATAACATTCCACTTTTCTTAAATATAATATTTGGATTTCTTTTGGGGTTAATTCTTGCATAATGATTTCTCCTTTAAAAATATTTATTGTAATAGGAGTATATGTCTATAATTTTTAAATTTAAATACTTGTTTTCAGTCTTAAAATTTGCTTTTGCGATAAATAGGGATTTATTTGAAAATAGTTTATTTATCATGATTTATCACAACTTAATTGAGAAATATTTCCAATGATGACACGCTTAAAATAATATAGTTTGACACAGCTAACTAGGTATAGTATATTATTAATGTTAGGTATACCTAATTTATTTTACGAGGAGATTTTATGAAGAAATTTTTATTGATTTTATTAAGCTTTTTTATGTTGGTAGGATGTACTTCAAATGTTACAAATACTACAAGTACAACAACTCCCGCAAATGAAGCTGAAGATACCGTTTTAAATGTTACGGTTACAACATCATTTTTGGAAGATATGATTAATGTATTGGCAGGAGATTTGGTAAATACGGTATTAATTATTCCTGCCGGAGAAGATCCGCATACTTATGAACCGAAACCGGAAGATTATCAAAAACTGTCCAATGCGGATTTGATATTCTACCACGGATTACATTTTGAAGGGAAAATGATTGAAATTTTGGAAAGTTTGAACGGAGTTCCGGTATCCAAAGCATTTAACGAATCGGATTTATTAGTTATGGACGAAGAAGGAGTAACTATTGTCGATCCGCATTTCTGGTTTGACATCGATCTTTACAAACAAGCTACAATCACGGCTGCCAACGAATTGATCAAGGCATTACCGGAAAACAAAGAAGTAATTGAAAACAATTTAAATAATTATTTGACTGAATTAGATGATTTAAAAGAATATGCATCTACCAATATCGGTTTGATCGCAAAAGAAAGCAGAATATTAATTACTCCGCATGATGCCTTCAGCTATTTCGCAAGAGAATATGACATTGAAGTTAAAGCGCCGCAAGGGGTAAGTACGGATGCCGAACTGTCTACTAACGAAATGGCGGAAACTGCCAACTTTATCGTGGAGAATAAAGTGAAAGCGATTTTTGCCGAATCTACAACCGATCCCGCAAGAATGGAAAAATTAAGAGAATCTTGTTTGGAAAAAGGATTTGAAGTTACGGTGGTTTCCGGAGAAGGAAAAGAGTTGTTAAGTGATTCTTTAGCTGCCAAAGGACAAGTTGGCGATACTTATATTTCCATGGTTAAACATAATGTGGATTTAATTGTTGAGTATTTAAAATAGGGACAGTTATGATGAGTGTTGTACATATTGAAGATTTAACCGTTGCTTATGATACCAAGCCCGTATTATGGGATATTGATTTGGATATAGTTGCCAACAGCATTACCGCCATAGTCGGTCCCAACGGGGCAGGAAAGAGTACCTTGTTAAAAAGCATGCTGAATTTCGTAAAGCCATTATCAGGTAAAGTTACATTTTTTAATGAACCCTTAAATAACGTTTTAGATAAAATCGCATATGTTCCGCAACACTCATCAGTCAACTGGGATTTTCCCATATCGGTATATGACGTAGTGTTAATGGGCAGATATAAAAATATCGGATTGTTTAAAAGGGTAAAAAAAGAAGAAAAAGAAATAGTTTTAAAAGCGCTGGAAGAAATGCAATTATTAAATCTGAAAGACAGACAAATAAACGAACTTTCCGGCGGACAAAAACAAAGAGTTTTTATCGCAAGAGCTTTATGTCAAAAATCAGAGCTTTTAATGATGGATGAACCGTTAGCCGGAGTGGATAAAACAAGCGAAAAAATAATAATGAATAAAGTTAAGCAGTTAAAGGCGGACGGAAAAACCATAATATGCGTTCATCACGATTTAAATACCTTGGAAAAATATTTTGATCATGTAGTGTTGATCAATCGATTGATTATAGGCAGCGGAGCGCTAAAAGACGTCTTTACCAAAGAGAACATTGAAAAAACCTATCAAGAAGCGAATGTTGAATTTTAAGGGGAAATTAAATGATTAAATACAAACATTATGACAGTTTAAGTAATATGGAAATTCAACCATCAAATTTTCGTAAATTGTTAAAAAATATAAATCAACTTTAAGGAGATGGTTTTTCATGACAGATATTTTATTTTCATATGATTTTTTGGTTGTTATGCTTGGGACAACCATATTGGCTGTAACGGGGGCGATAGTAGGTTGTTTCAGTGTTTATAAAGGACAAAGTTTGATTGGCGACGCCATCGGGCATGCTTCTTTTCCGGGAGTAATAATTGCGTTTATGATATTTCAAAGCAGAAATCCTCTGTTGTTAACCTTTGGAGCGATTGTTACCGGAGGATTGGCATATGGAGTTATTTTGCTTCTTGAAAACAACAGTAAGATAAAACTGGATGCTTCACTGGCGATTGTTTTAACCGGTTTTTTCGGCTTGGGTTTGGTTTTAAAGTCTTATATTCAAGGAAATGCCTATTATTCCAACGCTACCCAAGCGGGGCTTAAAAACTATATTTTCGGGCTGGCCGCTTTCATCAGTAAAGCGGATGTATTGATGATTTTTGTTTTTTGCGTTTTCGTATTAATTTTATTATGTGTTTTTTATAAAGAAATCGTAATCAGCGTTTTTGATAAAAGTTATGCAAAAACCGTCGGTATTAATTCCAAATTGATTGATTTCGTATTGTTAATCATGATGATTACTTTAATTGCTTTAGGTTTAAAAAGTGTCGGAGCCATTTTAATAGCTTCATTCTTGATTATTCCGTGTATTTGCGCCAATCAGCATTCTAAAAAACTGAAAAACGTTTTGATGATCGCCGGATTTACCGGAGCGGTTTCTTCATTTGTGGGAACTTATTTAAGCAGCAGCGTTAAAGGTTTTTCTACAGGTCCCATGATTATTCTTACAATGTGTTTTATTACTTTGCTTTCCATGTTGTTTGGGAAGTACGGGGTTTTTTCAAAGAGGGTTAAATCATGATAGAAGTATTGACAGTATTGATTATGACGTCTTTAGCGTGTTCGCTTATCGGTTCTTTTATCGTGCTTAGAAACTTATCGATGATGGCGGACGCCTTATCTCATTCGGTTTTATTGGGTATTGTTTTGGCTTTTATAATCGTTAACAGTTTGGATTCCATCTTTTTAAGTATCGGAGCTACCGTTTTCGGAGTATTAACCGTTTATATTGTAGAGTTGTTGTCTAAAAAACGATTGGTTAAACAGGATGATGCTCTTGGAATTGTTTTTCCGATGTTTTTCTCTTTGGCAATTGTAATCATTACCAAAATGTTTAGAAACGCTCACTTGGATGTGGATATAGTTTTAATGGGTAACCCCTTATTTGCTCCGTTTGTAAGAATGTTTAATTTACCAAGATCTTTTGTGATCATGTTGGCGGTATTTATGGTTAATTTGATTTTTATCATCATTCTCTATCGCCCTTTGAAAATTTCCACTTTTGATAAAGAATATGCTTTACTGCACGGTATAAAGATAAACGGAATATATTATTTATTGATGACTTTAACTTCCATAACTTGTGTAACGGCTTTTGACAGTGTCGGAGCCATATTGGTCATTTCTTTAATTACTACCCCATGTGCCACGGCATATCTGTTTACTAAGGATTTAAAGCACATGATTGTTTTATCTTTGATTTGCGGAGTTATCATGTGTACTTTAGGTTATTACTTCGGTATTTTATTTAACGTTTCTATTGTGGGGTTAAGCAGTTTTATTGGAATGCTGATGGTTATTATTGCCGTGTTTGTTAATAAAAACGGAGTTATATATAAGTTCATTCAGAATAATAAGAACAAGAATAAATTAATGCGAGATTTAATTTTAATTCATGTATATAAACATAATCAAAGCGATACGGAATTAGGTTTTGATACCATTCATCTTCATTTAAACTGGAGTAAAGCATTAAGTGATAAATATCTTAACGAATTGTTAAAGGATGATTTATTGATTAAAGAAAATTCTTTAGGAATCTATCAACTTAGCCAAAACGGTCAATCATATGTTAAAATGTTGCTAAGATGAAAAAGATGACTAATAACAGGGAAGACTATTTAAAAATTATTTTTAAACTTAAAGAAGCCGGTTTTAAAGTAACCAACAAACTTATTGCTCAGCATTTGAATATTTCTACGGCTTCCGTTTCGGAAATGCTTAAAAAACTTGCGAAAGATAATTTGGTTGTTTTATATAAAAATAATATTGATTTAACGGATGAAACTATTGAGTTTACCAAGAATTTATTAAGTAAACATCGTTTATGGGAAACGTTTTTATTGACCAAGCTGAACTATACGTGGCAGGATGTTCATGAACAGGCGGAGCGTTTGGAACATGTAACCGACGAGAGTTTAAAGGCGAAATTAAATGAATATTTGGATTATCCCGTTTTTTGCCCGCACGGTTCAATTATTTATGAGAATTTCAAGGAGAGTAATGAAGATGTTGTCGGGATGGACAGTTTGGTTATAAATGATATTGCCAAAATTGTTCGAGTGCATAGCGATAAAGAGCTGTTGTCCTATTTGGATCGTTTGGGTTTGAATATCGGCAGTGAATTTGAGGTCATTTCAAGAGATATATTTGATAATTCGATGAAAATAAAGTATAAAGATAATGAGATTATTGTTTCAGTTAAGGCGCTTTCGGCCATTTTTGTATCAAAAAAATGACGGAAAATGCTTTTTTTGCATAAAAAATATTTATAACTTATGGTTAAAATATCACAAATGGAGTAGAATGAAAGTGGGATTAAAAAGGAGATAGAAAGATGTCAATTGTCGAAATTCTAGAAAAGAAATTGGACACACGAAAGCAGGGCAGCGATTGTGATTTCAACGGATATTTGGAGGACTTTGTTCAGGATATTGAAGAAGCCGAAATGGATGAGGTTGTTAAGGCTGCTTTAATTGCGATTGCGGAGGAAGATAATCAGGCAAAAATTTGTGTTAATTTGCGAATGGCTGTAAATAAAGAAGCTATTTCCAATCAAATAATCAGATACAAGGATGTATTTAAGTTGAACGGGAAAGCGATTATTCTTCCGTATCTTGTTTATGGCAGAAAGAACGATCAGGATAGGGCTTTGTTAATAGTGCCGTTTGAAAGATATAGCTATATTTATGCAAAAGGATTGTATTATTGCATGACTGAGCCGGGTAGTGAATTTACAAATTGTAAAAACGAAATAGTCGCAATGAGCTGTAAGACCAAGGACGAAGTGAAAGACGCATATAAAAGACTTTACAGTGTAACGGCGGGCGCTTTACAAAGAAGTATTGATTATGGCGATTTTTCTAGCTACGACATTTTGAAATCCGATGCTATTGCATGTTCGGAAGACATTAGAAATAAAGCTGTGGACGTTTTATCAAAGTTGGAGGATAAAACGGCGGCAATTTATCAAATGGTGGTGAATTGGTTCTTATTGAAGAAAGTTCTTTATGTACAGTACATGGTTAATAAAGACATATTAAGACATGAACATGAAGGAAATATCAAGAAACAAAGAAATCAAGCCAAATTAAACAGCGAAGAAATCCGTTTTATGTCTTATAGTGAATTATGGCGTTGCACAGGGGAAAATTTGGCAAAAAAAGAAGTCAATGAATAATTGAAAATAAATAAAATTATGATGTATTGATATCGGATTTTCACCAAGCAGTGTGGATAAGAAAAGATAAAATATACTAAAAAAGCAAATCTAAAAGCGACCGGATTTTCTTATTTCAGATCGCTTTTTAAGATGGAATCCAAAAAAATTAAATTTCAGATTGAACCCGGATGATATTATATTTGGTGATGGGGATGGAGTAGTTGTGGTTCCTCGGGTGGAAGAAGATATTGTGCTTGAAAAAGCTTTGGCAAAATATGAGAAGGAACAGAAGATCATGCGGATGCTTAAAGATGGAAAAACTACCCTTGAAATTTATGGTTTTGATAAATTAATTGAGAATAAACAAAAATAAAAGATTATATTTAAAATGTTGTCAGATAATGAAGCAAACTCTCTATCCATCTGAGGTAAGGGAAGTTTTGCTTTTTAATTACAGCTTATATACCTTAATTTTTAAATAATAACATGGAATTATATTTTAATAGGTGTATAATCTTCGAGAAGGGGGCCAGAGTAATGAGAGATTATGTAATAGCAACTGAATGTACTTGTGATTTAGATGATGGATTAATTGGGAAGTTAGGTATAAAAATTATACCGATGGAAGTTATTATGGAAGATAAAACTTTTGAACATTATCCGGATTTTAGAAATTATAATGCTAAAAAGTTTTATAATGATTTAAAAGAAGGTGGCAGTGCCGGCACTACGCAAATCAATCCACAAAAATACTTGAATTTTTTTACACCTTTTTTAAAAGAAGGGAAGGACATTCTGTATATTTGTTTTTCATCAGGCTTATCTAGCACCTATAATTCAGCTATAATTGCTAAAATGCAACTTGAAGATGAATATCCTAATAAAATAGAGGTTGTCGATTCTTTGGCCGCTAGCGGAGGAGAAGGATTACTAACTATTTTAGCATATGAAAATAAAGAAAAAGGCTTTTCGTTGGAAGAAAATAAGGAATGGTTGGAAAATAACAAATTAAAGATAGCTCATTATTTTACTGTTGATGATTTAATGTTTTTAAAAAGAGGAGGGAGAATTTCGGCAGCCACCGCCATTGTCGGTTCGGCTTTAAAAATTAAGCCGCTTTTAACAGTGGATGAAAACGGTAAACTGGTAAGTATTTCTAAAGCCCATGGCAGAAGGGCGGCAATCAATACTTTATTTAATTATTTTAATGATGCCAACACAGGAAGCACTGTAATAATTAATCACGGAGATTGTGAAGAAGATGCTTTATATTTAAAGAATAAAATTTTTGAAAATAATCATAATATAAATGTAATGGTAAGTTATAGCGGACCGGTTATTGGAGCACACACCGGGCCGGGACTACTTACAGTGTTTTTCTTTGGCGGAAACAGGTAATCATTTATGGATTTTCATCAAGCAGTGTGGATAGAAAAGATAAAATATACTAAAAAATTAAATTTTAGATTGAAACCGGATTTATGTGGACTATCCACAAACACATAAGTTGGTGGAAATATCGATATATCGCTGTATAACGGGGTTTTTTTGTTTTTGAAATCGTTAATAATTAAAATTAATAAAAAAATGAATCTTTTTAAAGTTTCTAATCTCTCAATAATGAAGACGTAATAGGGAATGTTTAAATACATATATGGAAACCGCACGGGAAGCGGTTTTTATTATGGATGAAATATAAGGTGAAATTACTGTAAACTTTAATAATAATTTAAGTTATATATGATATAATCATCTAGAAGAAAGGTGATGTGAATGCCTAATTACAGATACAGACCAAATTATCGTAAGCCTAAAGACAGCAACAGCTGGTGGATTTATATTTTTATGTTTTTTATTTTTGGGGGAGGAGGAATTTTAGCCGGATTGCTTCCTTTGGCAATATTGGCATTAATCGGTTATGTGATTTATATGGCCGCTTCCAATAACACCAGAAGTACGAAGTATAAATCCGCATATGACAGTTCCAAAATTAGATCGTACAGAAATAATTATTTTACATCCAACTATACTACCTATCGTCCCGATAATACCATGCAGATGGAGAAAATAAATCGTAAGTTGGCGTTTTATTTTGAAAACAATACTAAATTAAATGTAATAAACGATATTTCTTTAAGATTGAAAAGCGATGCTTATGTAAACTTGAACAGTTTAAATGTATATATAAAAGATCAATATGTTTGTTCGTTTGATGATTTTAAAAATAAATATCCCGATATTTACGATCAAATTATAAATTGGATTACAATTTTTGATGAAGAAAAAGTGGTATCGCCTGTTATTGATGCGGAAGTCAAAGAAACGATCAGCGCTACAAAACCTTTTGCATCCAAAGCGGAAGAATTTATTGAAAAGATTAATGATTTAAATACCGAAATACCTGATGAGGGAATCAGTGAGGGTTTATACGAATCCAGCGCATTATTAAAACAAATCAGCGATATTGAAAGTAAATTCCCGACCAACAGCGAAAAGCTGGATAAACTTTATGAATATTATCTTCCGATGTTAATAAAAAATCTCAGTCAATACAAATCGTTACAAGCTGCGCAAACCAATGCCAGTTTTGAAGAAACAAAACTGAAGCTGCAAAAAAATGTAACCTTAATCAACGAAGCCATGAAAACCATTACGGCAAGTCTTTGTGAAGAAGATTTTATCAATTTATCTGCGGATATAAGCACCTTGGAGTCTTTGTTAAAGAAAGACGGTCTGGCAGGGGATAATCGTATGTCTACGTTTAAAGGCGGTGTAAATTCAGATGAGTGAAAATAAAGAATTATTGGATGTTATTGATGAAATGTTGGAAAAGCTTGATAACAGCGAAGAAAATTCCGCTGATTTTAAAAAAGAGTTGGATGAAAAGCTTAACAGTGTTGCGTGTAATAAGGGGTTTCAGGATTATAATGAAATGTTACAAAAACAAATTCAAGGTAACAGCGATATTTTAGCGTTTATTGAGGAAGCGATTAAAGACATTGAGTACAGTCCTCGACAACAAGGTTCTTATAAAGAGGGTCATCAGGAAGCTTTGTATAAATATTTTGAAATGGCTAAAACTGCCGATTTAAACGTAATTAAAGATAAATGCAGGAGTGAAGAAAAGTCCATTACCGCTTTAAGCACTTTAAGGGATGACAGATTAAAAGGATATAAAGACGGATTGTATTTGTTTAACATTATATCAGATGATGCATTAAATCAGGGTAAATAATAATGAGTGATAAAACTAATAAAGAAAAAGAAAGATTAATGAGGGAAGTTCTGGGTAAAAAAAGAACCTCTTCTTTTGACAGTGTGGATGCCAAGACATACTTGGATAGAAAAGATAAAGCCGTTAATGAAGCTAACAGCGTGATGATGGAGCTTAACGCCATCTTACAAAAACAGCAAAAGGACTTGGAAGAAATGGCTAAAGAACATGGTGTCGAACATGATATGAGTAAACTGCAAAGTGAAATCGAAAAAGATTTCGGAGTGGCTATCGAGCCTAAGGATTTTACCATAAAGGGTGTTTCCAAAGAAGTTTTTGATGATGTAAACAACAGTCTTAAACAAATAATTATCGGGCAGGATGAAGCGGTAAACAATATCGTAATGGCATTTAGAAGGCCTTTTGTGATGAATACTTCCAACAATAAAGCCAGAAACGTTTTAATAGTGAGAGGAAAAGTAGGTTCAGGGAAACATACTTTAATCAGCAGTATAGCCAATTTGCTTTATAAGAAACAAATAATTTTAAGTAATGAAGTTTATACAATCGATATGAGTTTGTATAATTCTTCTTCTCAGGAACAGGTTTTTTTACAAGACTTGTATATGGCTATTAAAGGAAAAGGCTCGATAATTTGTTTTGAAAATTTTGAAGTCGGATATGCGCCGTTTTTAAGAATGATAAGCGATTTGGCTATAAACGGAAAAATGATTCTTAATAAACGTTATGTGGTTAATAAGGGACAATTGATTGAGGCTCAAACCGGATTGGTCAGTGAAGCGGTTAATTCTTTAAGTGCGGAAGGTAAGTATTTGATTTTTGTAAGTGAAAATAAACTTTCCAAGGTGATGGATTCTTTCGGAGCTTCATTTATGGAGAATGTAAATGACGTGATTGAGCTTATAGATGTTGATGAAACCGTATTGTCCAAAATTATTAATCTTAAGCTGAATGATTTGGTTATTAAATGTAAAAACAATTTAAATTTAATTATTAATATTCATGAAGAAGTTATTAAATATATTTATAGGGTTTATGACAAGGATAACGGTTTGGATTCTATTGATGAAATAATAAGCGGTTATTACAAAGAAATCTCCGAGCTTAAGTTAAAGGATTATGTGGTTGATAATGAAGAGCTTAATATGGAGGTAAAAGATAATAAAGCTATATTATCTTTAAAGGAAAAAGAATTCAGTTTAACTAAAGTTAATGATGACGGTATAGAAGAGATTAACAAAGAATTGGATGAAGTTGTCGGTTTATTGATGGTTAAAGATTATATTAAGTCATTACAAAGTCATATTCTCGTTCAAAAAAGAAGAAAACAACAAGGAATGAAGACGAGTGATGTCAGTAAGCATATGATCTTTACCGGAAATCCGGGAACGGGTAAAACCACAATCGCCAGATTGATAAGTCGTTATATGAAGGCAATCGGCGCGCTTAGTCAAGGTCAGCTTGTGGAGGTTACCAGAGCCGATTTGGTAGGTAAGTATGTAGGGCATACCGCTCCGCTTACCATGCAGGTTATTAAATCGGCAATCGGGGGAGTTTTGTTTATTGATGAAGCTTATGCTTTATACAGAGGAAAAGATGACAGCTTCGGTTTGGAGGCTATCGATACCTTGGTTAAGGCTATGGAAGATTATCGAGATAATTTAATCGTTATTCTTGCCGGGTATTCTAAAGAGATGGAAACGTTTTTGGAATCTAATTCCGGTTTAAAATCT
>JBHAFN010000047.1:0-2747 GCA_041856105.1 Bacillota bacterium | reverse complement strand
TTATAGGAATAATTTATAAATAACTAAAAATTTACCACAATTAGTGGTAAAAAGATTTTTATTAAAAAAACTAAAGCGTGATAAATTAAAAATCAGGAAGGGAAGGAAATGGATAAAGGCAAGGGTTACAGCATTAATTGTCTGATATTAAAGGAATTGTTAAACGGTGATTTAAATACCCTGAACAGTCTTTCTAAAATATTGGGTATGTCTGAAAAAACATTAAGGACAAGACTTAAAAAGCTTAATGAGTTTTTAGGTGAGAATAGACTCGGTTATATCGAATCTAAGCCCGGAATCGGAATAACTTTAACGGCTGATGAAGAACAAAGAAAAAAGATTTTGTTGTTTACGGAAAAAAGTAATAATGATTATTCATTAAATTATCAGGAAAGATTTGTTAAGACAATGAAGCTCATTCTATATTCAACCAAGAATAATCCCAAGACAACCCAATCAATAGCCGAAAGCTTATATATCAGCACTCCGACCGCTCAAAAGATTATTAATGAATGTAACAGCTGGTTGTCGATGTTTAAATTGAAGCTTAGAACGGTCAGAAATAAAGGTATAGCTGTTGTCGGCAGTGAAGTGGCATATCGATTGGCTTTTAAACATTTCATTACCGGATTTGAAAAAGAAACAAATATTGAATTAAAGCTTTCCGGATTACTTAGCGATGTTTATATTACGAAAATTAAGGCCTGTATCTTAGAAACTGAAAAAGAGTGGAATTTTAAGCTTGCGGAAGATTCTTTTGATGAAACTCTTATATATTGTTGTTTGGCTGTGGCAAGAAATAAAGAACATCCTATTTATCTCGAAAGGTCCGAGCTTGTCAATCTTCAGGCATATAGCGAATACAGCTTTGCGAAGGTTTTATTTAATAAGCTTTATAAGCTCACCAATATAACTTTAAGTGATGAGGAAGTGGGTTTTCTTTCCATTCAGATTCTTTGTTCAAGATTGATTCAAAGCTATAGCGATGATACTAAATTAATGTTGCGGGAGTTTGATACCAAGCTTAATGAGTTTGTGGGCAGAATTATTAAGGTTGTTTCTGAAGTTGTGAATGTTGACTTAACAAACGACGAGTACTTGTTTAAGGGGTTAATTAATCATATCAAGCCTTGTATTTTTCGACTCAGGTATGGGAGGGGTTATCCTAACTCAATGACCGGTTATATTAAAAACGAATATTTACAAACCTTTAGAGTTTCATGGCTTGTTTCCGTGCTGTTTGAAGAGTATTTTAATCTTAAGGTTACTGAAGATGAATTGGGGTATATCGCTTTGTATATTCAATCGGCATTGGAAAGGAATCAAAGGGAAATAGATATGCTTTATGTTTCTAACGGTCCCATGGGTTTTAATCAGCTAATGGTTGAAAAGATAAAGAGAAAGCTGCCTAATATTAAGGATATTAAAATAACCAGTACCCATGAGTATGAAAACAGCCAAAATATTGACTATAAACTTATTGTTTCTACTGAAAAATTAGATGAAAAGACAGTGTTGATTGATGAAACGCTATCAAATAAGGCGATCAACAACATTGATAAGGCTATTAAGAATATCTTTAACCAAGACGCAGAAAAACTGAAATTTGATATTATCACGCATCAATTATTTGATCCGGATTTAATTTTGGTAGATTTAAAGATTAAAAACAAGGAACAGCTAATCGAGATGATGTGTCATAGATTGGTTTTAAAGGGTTACGTTAATGCAAGCTTTTATAAATCGGTGATGGACAGGGAAGCGATAACCCCCACCTCCATAGGGAATATGATTGCTATCCCTCATGGGGATCAGGCTTATATTAACGAGGCTAAGGTGTTTGTGGCGATTTTAAAGGAACCGATCAAGTGGGATAGTGATGAGGTTGATATAGTGTGCTTGTTGGCAGTTAAGATGAGTAATGAATTGGAGATTAAAAAAACGCAAACATTTTATAAAGGTTTTATAAATATTATGGAAAACAAAGATGAAGTTAATAAAATTAAAAGCTTTAAATCCGAGATTGAATTATATAAGTATTTAATTAGATAGGAGCAGGTATGAGATTAGATGAAATTTTAAATCCGAGGATTATTAATCTCGAATTGGATGTTAAAACCAAAGATGAAGCATTAAGAGAGCTTGGTAATTTATTAATGCAGGAAGGCTATATTGACGATTTGGAAACCTTTGTAAGGGATATTTATCTTAGAGAAGAAGAAGGCATTACCGGAATGGGTAATTCTATTGCCATTCCTCACGGTAAAAGCAGGACGGTTAAAAAAGTAGGTATAGCAATCGGAAGAAGTAAAAATATGATTGAGTGGGAGAGTTATGACGAACTTCCGGTTAATTTAATTTTCCTGTTTTGTGTCAGTGATGATGATAATTTCGCTCTTAATCATATGAAGCTGTTAGCTGAACTTGCCGGTAAATTAGGGAATGACATCAAGGTTGAAAAATTAAAAAAAGCTGAAAGTAAGGAAGACCTTATTCAGATACTTATTACATAGAAGGGAGAAGAAGATGAAAATTGTAGGTATTACAGCTTGTACGGCGGGAATTGCTCATACTTATATTGTGGCAGAAAAGATAATAAATGCCGCAAATGAGGCGGGACATTCATGCAAGATTGAAACTCAGGGGACAATAGGCGCACAAAACAAGTTGACTGATGATGATATCAGGGAAGCGGATGTGGTTATTGTTGCTCACGATATTGCCGTTAGCGGTTTGGAAAGATTTGC
>JBHAFN010000046.1:0-3303 GCA_041856105.1 Bacillota bacterium | reverse complement strand
TTAATACTAATATTATTGCAAGCTATGACCCCCGGATATCTTTTAACAATATTACTCATCTCCAGTTGTAACAATTTTTGATATCCTCCCGGTATACCCATGTTGACCCGTTAGACCAACCGGATAAACTTTTTCTTTCTACCCGATATATATTCATCGGGAACTTGTTGATTTTGATAGAATTGAAATTGTGAAGGTGTGTTTGATTACCTTTCTTGAAGTCCGAACCAATAATTAAAAATCTTATCACTCCGAACGAAAATCGGTTATATTAATCCTTTGGCCTTAATAACGGCATCATCAGCTTCAATTTATTATAGTTAACAGAACTGATTCTTTTTAAAATAGAATCAGTTCTGACTGAAGCTATTTAAACCAATGTATTTTCGGTTTCATTGCGGCATTAAAGTTAATTTTACCGGTTTCATCCCACTCTTTAAGAATCAATAACGCTTCGGAGGCGGCTTTGCATGCCTTTTCCTCTCCTCCGTTATCGCCCCAGCGATCTAATACTCTGTTGGAAATAACCGACAAAATCGCTCCCATTCGCATATTATGTATATGTCCGACAACATATTGACCCGAGGTTTCCATCTCAATATTTGTTACTCCCGCTTGCTGTAAATCAGGAATAATATCTTTTGCAAATGACGGCCAAAAACCCGAACCGTCTTCATTTAACGGTCTGCCTTGACCTGTATAAAACGAACCTACGGTATATCCAATTCCTAACCCATATTTATAACCAAGCCTTTCACATGCCTCAATTAAAGCCAAAGTCACATAAAAATCCGCAAACGCCGGAAATTCCGGTTGCACATAAATTTGTGAGGTTCCATCTTTTCTTACGGCAGTAAAGGGAATAATTAAATCACCTAAATCAAACTCTGGTACAATGGAACCTGTTGTCCCTACTCTTATAGCGGTATGAACGCCAACAACGCTTAATTCATGTAAGGCAATTTCCGAGCTCGGTCCGCCAATACCTGTTGAAGTTGCCGCCTGATCCATTCCTTTATAGTTCCCTCTCATTGTCTTGTATTCTCTATAAAACGCCACTTCTTGAGGATTATTCCAATTTTTTGCAATTACATTTGTTCTTTCCGGCGCCCCGGGAAGAATAACATATCCGGGAACATCACCTTTCTTCAATCTTAAATGATATACACCCTCGTTATCTGCTTTTGGTGCAGAAGCCTTATTTACTTTCATATCAATCTCATCCGTATAACATGTCCTGTTTGGAATATTTATACTCTCTTTCTAAATAGTCTTTCCTATCAGTCAAAATATTATTTTGATTTAATGATCAATTAACGATCTAAAATAGTGCATTCCGCAAAAACCTTTTCTCTTTATTTACATATTTTACGACTATATTGCTTTTTGATTTACTCCTGTTTAATTTTCGACCAATTAGGTACCGAATCATCAAAATCAATCACCTTAGTTCCATCAATAATTGCTTTTTCCAATTCCTTGGCTTTTGCAATTATCTCCGTCATTTTCCCGCCAAACTCAGAATTTTCATTCGCAAACCTTTCATAGGTTTCCCATGCCAGAAAATATCCTCCATTACTCAAATCACGTATGCCATGTGTTCCGCCTTCAAATCCGCCGTTAACAAATGCTTCTATCGCCTTATAAGCCGTATCACCAAAACCGATTCCCACAACTCCGTAAAACCCTTTATATTGCTCATAGAAATCAGTTATTTCACCTGAACACAATAATCCTTTTTCTTTACACACTTCTATTACTCCTGCATTTGAGGCACCGGAATCGGTAACAATTAAATCTACCCCTTTTGATTCCATTGCCAAGGCGATTTCTTTCGCTTTAGCAGGATCTTCATAGCTTCCGACAAAACTAAACTCCACCTCGGAATCGGGATTCGCTTCTTTAACACCTCTCATAAAAGCATTTCCCTCAGCATTAGGCGTAGGCTCTTCAGCACCTATAACCAACCCGATTTTATTTTTTTCAGATAACAAACCGGCCATATAACCGGATATAAAGAAAGCTTGCTCACCATGAAACTCCGTATCCCAAATATTTTCATATTTATCGTTTCCGTTATTAACAAATTGGAATATCGCCGCAAATTTAGTATTCGGATATTCTTCAGCAATCAACTTGGTGGCGTCTGTCATATATGGAAATGTAGTAATAATAAGTTCATATCCGTCCTTGGCCATCGCCCTGATATCTTCTTCAAATTTAGCGGCATTATCAGATTCTATTTTTTTAATTATTACATCAAAATCCTCCTCCGCTTTATCCAGTCCCTCTGCCAAATTATCCATCGGACCGTTATCACCAAATCTTTGATTGATAACTACCGCAACTTTTGCCTTGGCATCATCATTTGAAACGCTTTTGCTTTGACACCCTGAAAGTCCAAATAAAACCACAACAATACTTATTAAGAATTTTTTCATTTTTTTCCCTCCTTATACTTCATTAATCCTTTAATAATCTTTTCAGTTGTATTTTCCAGTTGTTTTGTTAATTCTTCCATATTTAACGTAACCAATTTTTTATCTTTAACAACATGCTTGCCGTCGACAAAAACATCGGTAACATCATTTCCGTTGGTATTAAATATTATATTAGACGTAATATTTTCAAATTCATTCTCCCTTACGGGCTGCCACGATATTTTCTTTGAATCAATTAAAATTATCGAAGCCTTTTTGCCAATCTCAATCGAGCCGTATTCCTTTTCCAACGAATACGCCTTTGCCCCGTTAATTGTAGCCATTCTCAGTATATCTTTATTTGAGATGCTCCTGACACCATATTTATATGATTGCGCAAGTGCGGTTTGCTTCATCTCCGCAAATATATCGTTGGAATTATTCCACAATGCACCATCCGTTCCTAATGATACGTTTATATTCTTTTTTATCATTTTAGAAATCGGAGCTATACCATCTTCTATCTTCATTTCACAAATAGGCGTGCTTACAACACTACACGAATATTTTTTCAAAATATTTAAATCGCTATAATTTACTTTTACAACATGTGAACCCAAATATTTTTCATGTAATGCAGAACATTTTTCCATAAACTCAACAGAGCTCATTTTAAATTTTTCACGTATCAGTTTCACTCTCCAATTATTTTCCGCCAGATGAGATGTAATAAATAAATCATGTTTCTTTGCTTTATTGTCAATTTCAGTAAGATAATCATATTTGAAATCCTCTTCGGAGATACTGCCGAGTACGAGAATAAAGCCCCTTTCCTTACATTCCTTTTTTAACTTATTCAGATAGTCTTCCTCAATAAATTTAT
>JBHAFN010000045.1:0-3154 GCA_041856105.1 Bacillota bacterium | reverse complement strand
ATATATGAACGCTGTAATTAATTATCGGGATTTCTATAGATAAATCCACATAGCTCTTATATAAGAAAAAGAAAACTATCGCCAAAAGAATTTGTAATAAAAATTTCTCTCTTGCTTTCAATCCGTCATTATTCCCCTTGGAAACAATCAAAAAATCATCCACAAAACCGATTAAACCGTAACCCGAAAAAGAAAGCATCACTATAATAGTACCGATATCGTTAAAAGATATTCCGAAAATGACGGTAACCAAAATCGGAACGATCACAAAAACAATCCCGCCCATTATAGGGGTTTTCTCCTTATCTTTATATTCCTGCAATGCATATTGATTAACGCTTTGATTAAAACTGATCTTTTTTAAATATTTTATAAAGGAAGGCATTATAATTAAAACCAATCCCATACTTACAATTCCCGCTATAAGAACCTTAATGTACATATATAAATCTCCCCTAAACCTAAACAATTATAACACAACTTTACTCTAAGGCCACTTCTATTTCCGTACCGCCGGTAATGTAAGTGTTTTCGACTATGCTTTGCGATACAACCTTTCCCGAACCGGTAATCTTTAATCCGACATCGCTGACATCCCAAAAACCGGCCAAATCTTTTCTGGTCCAATCAGTCATATTCGGCATCAAAAAACCCGATATACTGGTCAACAGAAAAACTTTTTGATTGGTGGAAACCGTAGAGGTAGATTTAGGATATTGATCAATCACGCTGTTTCCGTCCCCTAAAACAATGACTTCAACGCCTAAAGGATTAAGTTTATTTAAAGAATATTCCAAAGTATGGTTTGTCAAATTAACCATTTCATATGTATAAATATCTTCCTTTTCCAAAACAACTTCCTGATTTTCCGGATTGTTTAACTCAACATTATCGATAATATTAAATCTCATCGCCACTTTTCTTAACAAAGAAGTGATGGCTTCCGAATTGGCGTGCGCATTTTTATTATATCCGGCCTCAAAACAATAATAAACCATGTATTTGGGATTATCGGCAGGCAGAGCCGCCATTAATGAAACAATGGTTTTACCTGACTTATAGCTTCCTGAAACGGCTAATTGAGTCGTTCCCGTTTTACCCATTATGGTCGTTTCGGGGATGCGATAATATTTTGCCGTACCGTCATCTTCATTTACCGTTCTATACAACAACTCCTGCAATCGGGCGGCGGTTTCCGGAGTTATCGGATTGGATACCACCGTTGTTTCGGCTTGATAAACCACATTATTATCGTCATAAGGATCTCTGATTGATTCTATAAAATAAGGTTTGACCATCGTACCGTCCGAAAAAACGGCACTATATGCCTGAAGCATCTGCAACATCGTTACGGTTGAACCTTGTCCGTATGACAAGGCTAATTTATCGGACGGCCATGTAAAATTAAGAATGCCGGTTTCTTCTCTCATTCCGTCGGTATTTACCGGTTGAAAAAAACCGAATCTGTTTAAATAATCCAAATAAATATCGGGGGTAATTATTTCGGTTTCCAAAGATGCCGTAATCGTATTGGATGAATAGATCAATCCGTAATCATAATCTATCCAGCCGTAGCTTTTATATCCGGCATTGGTAATACAGCCCAAGCCTTTTCCGTCCACTCTATACGGATTTCTGTTTTGGGCGCTGTAACAAAACGGTCCGCTGTATACCTGAGGTAGATTTTCATACAATCCCTCATTCATGGCGGCTGCCCAAACAAAGGTTTTTAAAACCGAACCCGGTTCATAAGGTAATTGGGCTCCGTAATTATTGTAATCGGTTATATCCAAAGTATTGGGATCGAAAGAAGGATATTGTCCCCACGCTAAAATTTTTCCGGTTTTGATCTCCATTACCGAACCCCAAATACGATCGGTATTAAAGGTGCTTTCGGTTAACAGAAAAGTTTGTTCCAAAGATTCCTGAATTTCTTTATCCAGCGTCAAATAAACATCCATTCCGTTTATGGCTTCGGTAACTTCTTCCTTCATTCCCGGAAGGATAAAACCTTTTTTATCGGATTGATATACTCTTAACCCGTCCACGCCTTTTAAATATTCATCCAAGTAGATTTCCGCTCCCATCTTGCCGATCGTACTTCCCGTTTCATCCGATTGGGCGAAACCGACCAAATAAGGCGCAAAAACTCCTAAAGGATAAGATCTTTTTACGGAAGTGGTAAAATCTATTCCCGGAAGATTATAGCTTTCAATTAAATCTTTTGTTTCTTTGGATAAACTTCTGCCGTAAGTTCCCAGTTCCGTTTGATATAAATCTTTCTTTAAGTAGCTCAAACACAACTCATAATCCATATGTAAAATATCGGACAAAACCTGAGCGGTATATTCGGGATCTTCCACATAAGATACCACCCCTTTTACACTCGGTCTGTCTTTAGACAACACCGCAAAAATATTATATGTACGATTATCTTGGGCAATTATATTTCCGCTGCGATCAAAGATAAATCCTCTGTTGGCTTTAATAACGCTTATGTGCGTATTGGCGGAATCGGCATAATCCTTTAAATTGGTATTACTTCTGGCATGAAGTTTTACAACCGATACTAAAAAAACATTAGCAGCCAAAATAGTCATTACCACTAATGTTGATATAAATATTACTAATACGATGTTGTTTTTTCTTCTGCTCATCCTTATTCACCATTAGATATGGTTATTATATTACTTTGATCAAGGGTTAGTCCATTCTCATTGGCAATGGCTACCACCCTGTCTCTGGTACTTAAATTTTGAATGGCAATGGTAATCGCTTCATTTTCTATTTCCAACGTTTTGATTTCCGCAATTATTTTTTGGTTTTCCAAACTTAAAGAGTTATTATATGAACGTAAAAACAGACTGGAAAACATATATAAAATACCGGATACGAATAAAAAGAATAATGTGAAGTTTTGGAATTTTAATGATTTTCTTTTTTTGGTTTTTACAATTTTTGCCATATCAGTTTATCCTCTCTATACCTCTAAGTTTTGCGCTGTGTGATCGGTTGTTTTCTGCAAGTTCCTCATCTGAAGCTATAATCGGTTTTTTGTTTAATAATCGATAATCGGCTTTAAAAATCTGATTCGGTAATAAAGGAATTTTTTTATCGGGCTTTATAGGGGTGCTTAACTTATTAAAGACCGTTT
>JBHAFN010000044.1:0-2528 GCA_041856105.1 Bacillota bacterium | reverse complement strand
TAATCCCAACCCAATTCCTGCAAAAATCGCAAACAGGCTTGTTCAATGGTGTTTTCGTTGATGAGCATTGTTTTTTCCCTTTTTAAATATAATCTTGTTTTCTTCGTTAATCACTACTGCCAAATCTCCCCTAACCCCTCTTTGCTAAAGAGGGGGCTGGTTTCATTGAAGATTTAAAGAGCGAAGTCCTACATAAATATTGTCAATCTTTCAGATGAACATATAAGCAACCTCGCTCCGTTCCCCTCTTTAGCAAAGAGGGGTTAGGGGAGATTTGGCAGAAGTAAAAACAGCGTGAGGGATTTTTTAGCCCTCAGATTATGCCTAAAACTAGCCCTTATCTTATGATTTAAACAAGAGCCGTTGTCATTTCCCCAAACATAAACGGAGGAATAGGATTTGTGCGGCGCTGTTTTAATTCCCAAACATCATAAGCGGCTTGTAAACTTAGCCATAATCTAGCCGAACTGATCCCCGCTTCTTCCAAAGCAATAGCTAAATTTGCCGTCATCGGAGTTTTACCGTGTAATACTCGAGAAAGTGTTTCACGAGAAAAGCCCAAATGTTCCGCTAACGCTTTGATTTTAATATTGTTAGGTTCAATAAATCCTGTTAATAAAATTTCCCCTGGGTGAGAGGGTTTTCTTTCGCTCATATTATCTCCTAGTGGTAATCTTCATAATTCAAAACATAAGCATCGCCGTCAATAAATTCAAAAGTAATCCGCCAGTTGCCCGACACAGTCATTGACCAAATGCCTTCCCTATCGCCTCTTAATTTATGGCATTGATAAAAAGGAAGAAATTCATCAACAACTTTTGCCCGATCTATCACATCTAAAATACCATTGATTTTCTTAATGTGATCTATCCGTAGCCCTCGCGTTATACCTTGTCGGAAATATTGCTCTAGCCCCTTATGTTTAAAACTCTTAATCATTACAGCTCCCCTTAAAGAGCGTGATATAATCATATCACACAAAAGATAAAACTCTGTAATCATTATTCCCTATTCATAATAAAGCAAAAGGACAAATTTTTATTTTTTCGACACAGATCGCAAATTTATTCCCCCCGCACGCAAGCATACGGGGTTACGCATAGTTCAGAGGCTTCGCCACTGGATTACATCGGGTGGCAACGCCACTCAATTATGCTTAACCGATTGCGACAAAGTCGCTGTCGAGGTTGCAAAATCTTGTGGGAATGTTACCGCTTGTCGTTTTATAAAATATCGTCTTAAAAATTCTTTTGGGGAAAATGAAAAATATTCTCTAATTGATGAATACAATGTTCAATATCTTTCTCCGCAATTTTATTTAGCCTTAACAATCTCTTCCAAGAAAGTCTTATGGCAGACTTAACATTATCTTTTATTTCCCAATCTACAACTTTATTTCTATAAAAATCATTAATAATATTATCCGCCAATATTATTAATTTATCTTTTGGCTTATGGATAAATTTAACTAAAACATCTACTAAATCTTGTCTATTCTCTCCTTTTTTCGATAAATTTTCTGGTAGGTTAAGTATGCTATTATTTATATTACTAGAGAACGGTGTAATAGTTATATCTTGACTACTTTCTTCTGCTCTCATCGTTGAAAGCATATTACAATAATCTGCTGCCCCAACTAAATCAGGAAAAAGATTAGCATAATGCACGTTCATTTGTTTTAATGATAATATACAATCTAATTGTATTTTTGGATCATTTTTGATATAAACCTTACAAATGTGTTTTGCAATTTGCGATTCTGCTTCTTCATCATCAATAAAATCACTATCCTCATCTTCATATACACTATCAATAATTAGCCCTTCAATTGTCTTATCTGCCTTGGCTTTAATAAATAAACCGGCTTGATTTACTAATCGACCATACATATCAATTCTCGGTTCAACAAAATGAATATTTATTTTTTCATCAAGCAATGTTTTATTCGCAATATAAATTGCTCGATATTCATTAGGTTTTTCCTGTTCGACATCTTTTTTTGAAAAAGCAAAAAATAAGGCAACATAAGGCGAATAAGTCCAATCTAATAACGGCGTATTCAAACCATAATGCTGACCAATAGCCCAAAGCTCATCGTCTGAATCTTCGTCATCCTTTAAAATGAGAGAATTATCCTTAATTCTTCCGCGAATAGCCCTTTTGAAATTTGCTAATTGAAATTCGGAAAGAGCTTCACTAAAAAGGGACGTTTTACTATTTCGAGCAATGTTAGGTACTAACCCCCAATCATATCGACGTTGTCCTCGATAAATCAGCTCGCTACCGCCTTCTTTAAAAAATGGTTGATTAATAAGCTCAATAAATGTTTTCCAATCTTCTACTTTTAAAACGGGGATTCTCCCACTTATTTCATCACTAAGTATTGAAAAATCAACATTACCATTATTCCAAGTTGGAATATCATCAAAATAATTAGTTTCCATTTAATATTTTCCCGCTCAACAACTTCGGCAATAATTCATCTCTAATTTTACTTAAAACTTCATTTTCATATAATCCGTATAATT
>JBHAFN010000043.1:0-3628 GCA_041856105.1 Bacillota bacterium | reverse complement strand
TTAATTTTCATAATTAAAAAGCGTAAGCGCATTGCCTAAAAAACAATCTTTTACGCTTTTTTAACGTAAGTTTATATAATCAGGTTTATACAATACTAATTATTTACTTTTTGCCGGTCTAAACAAGAAGTAAAGTAAACCTATTAATAAGCCTGCGGCAATAATCGTCCATATACCGAATGTTCCGGTTGTAACAAATAATGCCGTTTGATAGAAAATTAAGGCGATTACATAAGCAAATACCGTTTGATAAACAATGGCGAATGTTGTCCATCCCGCATTGTTCATCTCTCTTTTAATGGCGCCTATTGCCGCAAAACAAGGAGCGCACAACAAGTTGAAGATTAAAAACGAATATCCGGAAATTGCCGTGAACTCGGTAGAAAAATTGCCCCAAATTTCCATTCCGTCTTCAGCAACTTCACCTATACCGTATAAAATACCGAAGGTTGCAATAACGGTTTCTTTAGCCACAAGACCGGTAATGGTAGCGACAGCCGCTTTCCATTCTCCCCAACCTAAAGGACTGAATATCCATGCAAAGGTATTTCCAATAACCGCAAGGAAGCTGTCTTCCATATCGACCATGGCAATTGAACCGTCTACAAAACCGAATCCTTGTAAAAACCAAATTACAATTGAAGCGATTAAGATAACCGTTCCCGCTCTGATAATAAAGCTGGAACCTCTTTCCCACATACTTCTTAATACACTGTTTGCCTTAGGCATATGGTATGCCGGTAATTCCATAACAAACGGAGCGGGATCCCCGGCAAATCTGCTTGTTTTCTTTAAAATTATTCCCGATATGACTATTGCCGCAACACCGATAAAATAAGCGCTGGTTGCCACCCAACCGTCATTATTGAACAAGGCGCCGGCAATTAGAGCAATTACCGGTAATTTGGCGCCGCACGGAATAAAGGAAGTAGTTATTATGGTCATCTTGCGATCACGATCGTTTTCAATAGTTCTGCTTGACATGATGGCCGGCACGCTACATCCCGTTCCGATAATCATCGGAATAAATGATTTGCCCGATAAACCGAATTTTCTGAAAATTCTATCCATGATAAAGGCAATTCTCGCCATATATCCGCAATCTTCCAAAATAGCCAAAAACATAAACAAAATCAACATTTGAGGAACAAAGCCCAATACGGCTCCTACCCCGGCAATAATTCCATCAACTATCAAACCGATTAATAACGGACTTGTATTAACGCTTTCTAAAAAGGCGGTAACTGCCGGAGGGATAATTTCCCCAAACAACACGTCGTTGGTCCATACCGTAACATAATCCCCTACCGTGGAAATGGACACATAGTATACTACCCACATCACCAGAATAAAGATAGGCAATGCTAAAAACCTGTTTGTAACAATCCTGTCTATTTTATCCGATGTAGTTAAAGTATGTTTTTTGTTTTTAACAAGATACTTGCTTATTAAAGAAGTAATATAATTATATCTTTCGCTTGTGATGATACTTTCGGCATCATCACCCGCTTTATTTTCATATGCGGAAACTATTTCTTCAATTTGATTGTTTTTCAGTGTTTGATCAATCAAGGCATCTCTTTCAAAAAGCTTTACCGCCAAAAATTCTAATTTATCCGAATCAGCTTTATCTTTAATCAATTCTTTAATTTGAGTTAAAGCGACGGTTAAATCGTTACTGAAAATATTGTTTTGTACGGGTTTATCTTTAATAGTTGCCACAACATCCATCAATTCGTTAATACCTTCTTTTTTAGATGCCGAAATGGGCACTATCTTAACTCCGAGTTCTTTTTGTAAGCCTTCAAAATCAATAGATGTTTCCGTTTTACTTACAACGTCCATCATATTACAAGCGATGACGGTCGGAATATGCAACTCTAAAACTTGGGTGGTTAAATATAAGTTTCTTTCAATGTTGCTTCCGTCAACGATATTGATAATCAAGTCGGGTTTTTCATCAATCAGATAATTTCTGGAAATAACTTCTTCCAAAGTGTATGGAGATAAAGAATATATTCCCGGTAAGTCTACAATCGTAATATTTTTATCTTTTTTTAATTTACCTTCTTTTTTTTCAACGGTAACTCCCGGCCAGTTACCGACATATTGATTGGAACCGGTAAGTTCGTTGAATAAAGTCGTTTTCCCGCTATTGGGATTCCCTACTAAAGCTACTTTCATTACTCTACCTCATAATCCGTTTCTATTAAAGCCGCATCCGCTTTCCTTATAGAAAGTTCATAGCCTCTGACATTCAATTCAATCGGATCGCCCAACGGAGCAACCTTAACCACTCTGACTTCTACACCCTTAGTAATGCCCATATCCATAATTCTTCTTTTGACAGCCCCTTCGCCATTTAGTTTAACTACTTTGGCACTGCTTCCAACCGGTAATTTGTTTAATGTATTCATCCTATTTCCCTTCTACAAATATTTTATTAGCCATATCTTTATTGATCGCAATGCGGGTATTCTTAATATTTACAATAATATTACCCTGAATTTCGTGAACTAAAGTTATATCACTGCCGTTTACAAATCCCAGTTTCTCCAAAAAAGTTTTAGTTTCTTTCAAACCGTTGACTTTTACAATTTTTCCGCTGGTTCCTTCCTGCATTAATGACAATGGCAACATGATTTACCTCTTTTCTATTAGATAGTGCTAACCTTTAATATAAATTAGCACTATCTAACCGATTAGTCAATATTTAGAAAGGCTTATTTGAGGCGGATTACTATATTTATTTTTAAATAAATGTTATTATATTTAAAAATATGTGGGGGTTTAAAAATGATTAAATTACAAGAATCTGGCGAAATGTATTTAGAAACAATCATTATTTTAAGCGGCAGGTCAAATAAAGTAAGATCTATCGACATTGCCGAATATATGGGTTTTTCCAAACCCAGTGTAAGCAGAGCGGTATCCATTTTAAAAGATGAAGGCTATATTGATGTTGATAACAGCGGTTACATCACCTTGACAAAAGAAGGCGAAAATATTGCCAGCAGCATTTATGAAAAACACATTGTTATAAGCAATTTATTGACGGAATTGGGAGTAAGTGCGGAAACCGCCGATAAAGATGCCTGCAAAATGGAACATGTAATCAGTGATGAAACTTTTGAAATAATTAAAAAAGTATACGCAAAGCTGATTGAAAACAAAAAATAAGCAAACGGGCAAATGCCTGTTTTTTTAATCTTAAAGTTTAATTACGACATTTTTAAATATGTCTTATCCTTTTTCATGTCGGGTTATACCATTTAGTTAATCTTCAATTTTCTCATTATTTATAAAAGAATATTGACAAACTTGATAATTACCGTTAATATATGTAGCACGCTACATATATGGAGGTGGACATGGAACATATACAATTATTAAGAATAATAAAAATCTTATCTACTTTATTGGATAAAGAAGTTAATAAATATGTTGCCCAATATAACTTAACCTCTTCTCAATGCATGGTTTTATTTTATTTATTTTCCAATAAAGATAAAGAACTCAGCCCGATCGATTTGGAAAAAAGATTCAATCTTTCTCATCCTACGGTTTTGGGTATTTTAAAAAGATTGAAAGAAAAAGGCTTTATCGACATAAATAAATCAAAGATTGA
>JBHAFN010000042.1:0-3562 GCA_041856105.1 Bacillota bacterium | reverse complement strand
GGAAGAATAATCGCCACACTAAACATTGAAGAATTAATCATACCTAATACAAATAAGCCGATTAAACCGCCTAAGAACGATACCAGGAAGCCAATCAAAACGGCATTTGGAGCATACGGGAACACTACCGGACAATCAAGGGCAGGTTTTGCGTTAGGAACTATTTTTTCCGCAATTCCTTTAAATGCAGGAACAATTTCACCGATAATCAATCTCACTCCGCTAAGAATTATATAAACTCCTCCGGCAAAGTTTAAGCCTTTAAGAATAGTCCAAACAATCCAATGTACATCCGTGCCACCTTCACCTTTAAACCACGCCCCGATTACAGGATCGGTTAATGCCCCTTGGGAGATTGCGACTAAGGTAATTACAAAGAAGAATAAAAACATGGTTGAACCGATTGCGACCGTGGTATCTCTTAAGAACGAAATTCTCTTAGGAAAATTAACTTCTTCGGAAGATTTGGAACCTTTAAATAGTTTTCCGGTTTGAGCGGCCAACCAATATCCCGCACCTCCAAAATGACCGAATGCCAGTTCATCGGTATTTACTATTTTGCGCATTGTAGGCTGGCAGATTGCAGGAGATAAAACCATGATAAGTCCTAATATCATTCCGCCTGCCACAACAAGAAGACCGCCATCAAGTCCACCTACGCTCAGCACAACCGCAATCATGCAAGCCATATATAAGGTATGATGCCCGGTCAAGAAAATATATTTAAGTCTGGAAAATCTTGCCAGAATTATATTAGCCAGCATACCGATGGACATGATTAAAGCCGTTGATTGTCCAAATTCATTAAGTGCCAAAGAAACGATAGCTTCATTATTGGGAACCACACCTTGCATATTAAACGCAAAATTAAACAGTATTCCGAACTCGGTTAAAGAGTTGTTAACCAAAAAACCTGCTCCGGCACCAAGAACCAAGAAGCCGACAATAGTTTTCATAGTTCCTTTAATAACTTCTTCGACAGGCTTTCCTTGAAGAACTAACCCGATCAGAGCCATTAAACCGACCAGAATAGACGGAGTTGACAAAATGTTAACAAAAAAATTCATAATATCCCTTTCTTTCTATAAATTCCCTTACATCAAACCGAATTAATTAATTGATTATATATTTCTCGAGTTGATGTTGCGTTGATGAGTCTGGCAACAGCTTCATTAGAAGAAAAAATATTGGACATAGCCATCATCCCTTCCAAATGACTTTTGTTATCTATTGCCGACATAGCGAACAATACCCTAACCTCATGACCGTTCTCTTTAAACTTAATCGGCTGTTTCAATAAAGTAACCGCAAATTGAGTTTTTAAAGCACCTTGATCATAATGGGCATGAAGGAAGGCTAAATTTTCACACAAGACATAATAAGGTCCGAATTTTTCAGTATTATCAAAGATACCCTGCACATATCTTTCTTCACAAAACCCTTTTTCCACCAACGGCTTTAAAGCTATCCTGACAGCCTCTTGCCAATTATCGACCTTATCGATAATTTGAATGTTATCTAAGCTTAGCAATTCTCTCATATGAATGCCTCCTTTCATGAAAATTTTAGCTTGATTAATTAGTTAAAAAAAGCACAATCATTTGCACTGCCGCTTTCAAATAAGACAGTGCAAAGATTTTTGTGCAATCAACTGTACTCCTGTAATTGTTTTTGAATAATCCTCAATATTTCCGTTTTACTGTTACATGCAATAATATTTTCAATACATTCATTACAAGAAAATATCTTCATTATCTCGCCTAATATTTTTAAATGCTGCTTTTCATCGGGAGTAGATAAAGCAATAATAATTTTTGCCTGCTTACTCGTTGTAAATTCGACCGGTTGTTTAAACAGAGTTAAGGTAACCCCCAGCTTAACAGCCCCGTCTTCACTTTTCGCATGTGCCAAATAAACTTCCGGAGTTAAAAACATATAATGATTCATTTTTTCGCTGTTACTGATAATTGATTCAATGTATCTGTATTCAATCATTCCTTCCCCCAGCAAATAATTGCAAGACAATCCTATAGCCGCTTTATAATCCACTTTAACCTTACATATATTAATAGCATCACTATTTAAAAAATGAAGAATACTTTCGTTTTTATTTAAAAAATTATGTTCATCTCCACCGGATAAATATCTTAATAAATCGCTTTTAAACATTTCAAAACTGTCATTTTTAATATATTTTCCCGCTATATGTAAAATATCGTTTAAATCAAGGTAGCATTTACCTACCGACTTAATGCATCTTTTTAATATTTGATAACGGTTGTCTTCGGTCAAAATAGGTTGAACCGATAATATTTTATGATTATCATCGTTAATATCCACAGTAGAAACGACTAAATCAAAGTTATGAT
This sequence comes from Bacillota bacterium, assembly GCA_041856105.1. Taxonomy (GTDB): domain Bacteria; phylum Bacillota_I; class Bacilli_A; order Erysipelotrichales; family Erysipelotrichaceae; genus UBA9076. The sequence continues at coordinate 1,193 of JBHAFN010000042.1, read as the reverse complement.
TCAAATCATACTCATTCAATGAAATACATTCTATATGATGAACAAAAGGCACCAAAGATTTAATTTCCCATTTAAGCATGTTACTGATTGATAATCCGTTCGGGCAAACAACCAAAATACTCATTTCTTTATTTTTACTGCGGATTGCGCCTCCGAAATGTAAAGTGATATATCCTACCTCGCTTTCAGGAATAGGGACTTTTAAAGTTGCACGAAGATATTCACATGCTTTTTTAGTAATTTCAAATATGTATTCATATTCCCTTTTAATATCATCCAACAGCGGATTGGCAAGTTGTATTCCATATCGATACCGATAAATTGACGTGGACAGATGATAATATAAACCTCTTACAATTTCTTCAACATTATCAAAATCAATATATGAAATACGCATAAATTCTTTTACAAGATTTTCCGCAATGGCAAAAGCTTCATCATTATTATCCAAAGCCAAAGAATTGGAAGATTGCAGTCTTGAACCTAACAAATGTAACGACAAATAAATTTGATCATTTAACTTATATTCCGTAAAGGTATCTCTAACCATTTCAAACACTTCCGTCTTCATTATTTCCTCTTTTTCAATTTCATTGAACGATATCTCTTCTTCACCGTTTAAAATATGTGCAAAATATACGGAAATGGAAAAAATAACTCCCCTTACAAAATCGGTATTTAAAGCAAGCTCAATATTTAGCAGACGAATATAAATACTGTCGATAATATTAATGTTATCCAACTTTATAATTCCTCTTCGGTAATATTCAATCAAATAATAAAAGTTTAAAAAGAAAACCGTTCTTTTCTTAATTACATCTCCTTTGATTATATAACCTTTTTTACTATCCACTTCCAATTTTAAATCATATTCATCAAATGCTTTTTCAACGTTTTTCAAATCATTTATTATCGTGTTTCTGCTTACTTGGGTAATATTTTCCAAATCGTTTATTGTCAATTTCTTGTTTGATAAGATAATCGAAAGCATAATTATCTTTACTCTTTCCATCGGAGTAAACACAAACGGAATGTTGGTAGTCCTTAACGTTAAAGCCCTCTTTATTGCCTTCCTTTTGGAGCTTAATAAATATATTCCTTTATTTCTTTTTATCTTTATAGCTTCAATATCATTTAAGATAAGCCAGTCGTTAATTTTTTTTAAATTATGATAAATGCTTCTTCTGGCAAGG
>JBHAFN010000041.1:0-3039 GCA_041856105.1 Bacillota bacterium | reverse complement strand
CCTCTTACCGTTAGTAACTTTACTAAGTTGATTAAAGAAGGATATTATGACAAAAAAACCTTTCACAGAGTAATCCCCGGTTTTGTATCGCAAGGGGGATGTCCATACGGTAACGGCACCGGCGGGCTTGGATATACAATTCCTTGTGAAACGGAAAAAAATGTTCATAAACATATCCCGGGGGCATTAAGTATGGCTCATGCAGGTAAAAATACCGGCTGTTGTCAATTTTTTATCTGTCATGAAACTTTACCTCACTTAGATGGCGTGCATACTGTTTTCGGGCAAGTTATTGATAACATTGAAGCCGTTTTAAAAATGAAAAACGGTGATGTAATGAGTAAAGTAGAGATCATTGAAGAATAATGAAATTTATTGATAATTTACCTCTCGTTGTAAAAGATTATTCCATCTTAATTGCCGGTTCTATATTATTTGTGGTAGGAGTAAACTTTTTTATCGTACCTGTTGAAATCTATAATGGAGGCATTATCGGTATTTCTCAATTAATCAGGACTATCTTACAAAGATATGGAGGAATTAATCTTGGATTTGATATAGCCGGGATTATCAATCTGTTATTAAATATTCCTTTACTGTTATTGGCTTACAAAAGTCTTTCCAGAAAGTTTTTTATCGGAACATTATTTTGTTTAATCATACAAACAATTCTGTTTTCCATTATCCCTATTCCAAGTATTCCCATATTAGATGATATGATTTCCAACATACTTATCGGAGCCATTCTTTCCGGCGCGGGTTGCGGGTTGATCTTGTTAAGCGGGGCAAGTTCCGGAGGATTGGATATTATCGGCGTTTTTTCCAGCCTTAAAAAAAGGTCGATAAGTGTAGGGAATTTATCGATGGCGGTTAATTTTTTCATCTATGCCGCATGTGCCGTTTTATTTGACTTGGGTACGGCGATTTATTCGATTATCTATGCTTCAATCGTTTCCTTTGCGATGGATTATTTCCATTATCAAAATATTGAAATAAGTCTGATGGTATTCACTAAAAATCCTAAGGTTAAAGAAGAAATTATGAATAAAATTGTAAGGGGAGTAACTTATTGGGAAGGCTATGGAGCTTATACGAAAACCGATATTGAAGTATTCGTAACCGCATGTTCGAAGCTGGAATCGATTAGAATAAAAAAACTTATTCACGAATTGGATCCGCAGGCATTTATTATTATGAATTCCACAAAAATTACAGGAGGTTTTGAAAAAAGATTGGTATGAAGACAATATTGATAGATTTGGATGGAACCCTTCTGGGAATGGATCAAGCCGTATTTATTAACGATTATTTCAAAGAATTAGTTAAAAAATTTCATTATATTGATTCTAAGCTATTTATGAAAGCGATGATGGCGGGAGTTGATTCAATGATAAAAGACTATAATTCTTTAACCAATGAGGAAAAATTTTGGAATGTTTTTTCTCATATTGTCAATATGCCAAAAGAAACATTGGTAAAGGATTTTGAAGATTTTTATCTGAATGAATTTAAAAAGTGTGTAAGAAGCACATATAGAAAAGATGACGCAAAAGTTTTGATTGACCTTTTAAAAGAAAAAGGCTATGACATAATCTTAGCTACCAATCCTTTATTCCCTAAAATAGCGACTTATACCAGACTTGATTGGGCGGGATTAAAGCCTTCGTCATTTAAAGAAATTACCACTTATGAGAATTATTATTCTTGTAAGCCCAATTTAAATTATTTTAAACAAATTTTAGATGAGTTTAATTTAACTCCCGCAGAGACCGTTATGATCGGTAATGACGCCAATGAAGATTTGGTTGCCGGTAATCTTGGAATGGATGTTTATTTGGTTAATGATGATTTAATCAATCCCGACAACAAAGAATTAAATTGTAAGTTTGTGGGGAGTTTACAAGAACTTATTGCAGTAGTAAAAAACCTTTAAGCCGATTGTTTAAAGGTTTTTAGTTTATTTCTGGCAACATTTGCATTTTCGTATTCATTTAAACTTTCATAGGTATCTATCAACACTTCAAAGGCCGGTTCTATAAAATTATCATCTTTTTTGCCGTGTTCAATTCCTTCTTCAAGGATATTAATCGCTTGGATTTTTTCATTTCTGAATAAAAGCGTTAAAGCGTAACCATAGTAATATTCTAAAATATCGGGATTATCCTTGATATATTTTTTATATAATTCATCACCTGTTGCATAATCTTTGATATTGAAATAGGATTCCGCCAATTCTCTTTGAAGAACGATTAAATCATCTTTATTTAATTCCAGATAGGCAAGCATACCGCTTATTATTTCAATGTTTACTTTAAACTGGTGTTCATCAACACAAGCTAAAAAGAAATTGTTTAACCACTTTTTAACCGTTTCCGTTTCATGCTTGGTTTTAAAATAAAGTTCATCTTTTGAAAGTATGTCTTTTTCGACCATATATTCTTTTAAACTTATCCAAGCGTCTAAGTTATACATGGAAGCCAATTCATAATTTTCTTCTTGTAAATATTTATCCGCTTGTTTTATGAGGTAAATTATTTCATTCATCATGTTCTCCTATACCAATTTATTAATGAATATAGTCGCAAGTCCCAGAAAAATAAAGAAACCGAACGAATCCGTAAATGTTGTAACGAATACACTGGAAGCCAAAGCGGGATCTATACCCAACTTTTTAAGTATGAGAGGTACCGTATATCCCGAAATTACGGCGATAAGCATATTGCCGATTAAAGCCAATCCCGCCACAATACCTAAATGATAGTTTCCAAACATTATATAACAACCTAATCCGACTACAATTCCTAAGATTATTCCGCTGATTAAGCCGGTACCGATTTCTTTTATAAAAATCTTTTTCATATTTTTGGCAGATAACTCTCCCAAGGCGATCGCTCTAACCATTAAGGTCAAGGATTGAGTTCCCGCATTCCCGCCCATTCCGGCAATAATCGGATTGATGGCTGCCAAAGCCACTACCACTTGAATGGTATCGGAAAATCTTGATACGACAAGAGAAGCCAATAAGGCGGTCATTAGATT
>JBHAFN010000040.1:0-9133 GCA_041856105.1 Bacillota bacterium | reverse complement strand
ATATGTCTGCCCAACAGGCATTAGATTGGAATGTCAGAGATGCGGTAACTTTCGGACCTATTTTTATAAAACAATTCCAAGTTGTCTTTGAATCGGGAAGACATCCGGGACTTAATCCTCGTACGGTAATCGGACAAAGAGAAGACGGCGCTTTCTTACTCTTGGTAATTGACGGAAGACAACCTGTTTCATTCGGTTCGACATATCAGGATATTATAAATATTATGCAGGACTTTAACGCCATGACGGCGGCTAATCTTGATGGCGGTAATTCCACCGTCATGGTTTATGACGGCGAAACGTTGAACAGTACGGTATCGATATACGGAGCCAGAAATCTTCCTACGGCTTTTGTGGTAAAGAAAGGAGAATAAAATGGCAGCTAAGAAAAGAGGTTTAACTCCCCTATTTGCATTTTTAATCCTGACAACGGTTTTATTGCTGTCTGTAGGAGGAAGTTTTATATTTTTACAAAATCAGAAAGCCTCCTTGGCAAAATTGGAAGAAAATCTGCCGGAAAGTGCAATAAGCGCATATTTAAAACAAGTAAAAGCAAATGATTTTGATCAAATATATGAAAATTCTTTGACGATCAGTCCCCATTTAAATTCCAAAGAAGATTACATCAATACATTGAAAGAAATCTATGGCGGTATCGATTTGAATAAGGTGATGTATGTTCAAAATCCAAACGAAGAGAACTTATATCAAATTATTGAAAATGATACTTTGATTGCCGAACTGCAACTTATTAATATAGACAATCGATGGGTGGCCAATACGATATTTAAAGGTGATAACAATTATATTGTTCAAGTTCCCGTAGGCTTGACTTTAAAGGTAAACGACTTGAAAGTCGATGAATCATATATAAGCGAAACCGATGTGATCGCCAATAACTTTAAAGGCTTAAATGATTCAAGTGCTGCGGTAAAAGTAAATACCTATACGTTAAACAATCTGATAAGCGAACCGACAATCACTGTTGAAGAAGGTAACTACACCACCATTAAAGACGTATTAAACGGTTATTATTATGTCGGTGAAGCATCCGATGACGATGATTTGATTGATATTGTAGAAAACATCGCTGTAACGTTGGCTAAATATCCTACCAAAGATACATCATTCGGAGCGCTAAGCAATTACACAATCAAAAACAGCGATTTTTACAAAAGAATTTCAACTTTAGACAATCAATGGTATGCCGCTCATGGGACAGCCACAATTTCCAACTTAAATGTATCAAAAATTGTAAAACAAAGTGATAACTCGTTAATTGCCAATGTAACCTTGGATTTCTATGTCGCTTCTTCAAGCGCTTCTAAAACATATAATATCGGTTATCAAATGACTTTATTAAAAGTATCCGGAGAATGGAAAATAGCCGGTTTCGCCATTGACAACGACTTAAATCCGGCAAATCAAAAAAATTAAGAAAGAAAGGATAAAATATGATCGATTATTCAGAAGGTTCCGGTAAACAATACCATATAGGAGTAGCAAAAGATGAAGTGGGTAAATATGTCTTACTTCCGGGAGATCCGAAAAGATGTGCCTTAATTGCCCAATATTTTGACAATCCGCAATTAATAGCCGATTCAAGAGAATATGTTACCTATACCGGTTATTTAAACGGAGTAAAGGTTTCGGTAACATCAACGGGAATCGGCGGAGCATCGGCTTCCATTGCCCTTGAAGAACTGGTGGCATGCGGGGCAGATACTTTTATCAGAATCGGTACCTGTGGCGGAATGCAGGAAAACGTATTAAGCGGAGATGTCGTAATAGCAACCTCCGCAATAAGATTTGAAGGGACATCCAAAGAGTATGCCCCGATCGAATTTCCGGCAGTGGCTGATCTTACCGTTACCAACGCCTTGGTTAAAGCCGCAAAAGATTTAAATCAACCTTATCATGCGGGAGTAGTTCAATGTAAAGACGCTTTCTATGGACAACATCGTCCGGAAACCCTGCCCAACTCATATGAACTGCTCAATAAATGGGACGCATGGTGTAAATTAGGGTGTTTGGCATCCGAAATGGAATCTGCGGCTTTGTTTGTTGTGGCAAGTTATTTAAAAGTAAGATGCGGTTCATGTTTTCTGGTGGTGGCCAATCAGGAAAGAGCAAAAAGAGGATTATCGAATCCTCAGGTTCACGATACCAATATTGCGATTAAAGTAGCTATTGAAGCACTGAAAAATTTAATCGAGAAAGATTCTATTCAACAACCGTAATTCGCCCTATTTCAGGTATGGCGAATTTGGCATGGGTAGTTAAATATTCTTCAATTATATCAAGGCAAGAGGTAGAAATAACTCTTGGCTTTTTTATCATTTCGGCTTCTTCGTAAGTTATATTGAAGAATTTTTCCAAATTCGCAAAATGATAACTTTGAATACCGACCGTTAAAACATCGTCATCGTTTATATCTTTACCGTCCAACCGCAAACATTCCAATTCCTTTTTTCCTCTGGAATAAATAATTTCTATGCCGTCAGAAAATTGATAAAATTCCGTATGACCGTTGAAAGCCTCATCTCTTAACATGTGTTTAACAAACCTTTTAAATAAATATCCGTACATATTAACCAAATATACCGCGTCATCATATGGGAAAATCTCGTTTAAGGAAATGTATTTAACAATCGGTCCGAAAGTTTCTCCCCGAATACTGCCCGACGCAATGCACATTACATCCAATTTTAAAAATTTTTTAAAAATATCCGCAAAAAAGTTTCCTAAAGAAGTTTCCTGATTACGTTTAGGGTGAGTCAACACACTGTCCAGTTTTGTAATTAAGCGATCATATTTGGAATCGATTTGTTTTTTATATTTGTGCAAAACTTCCAACATGGCATCATCATCGGGAAAACTTTCATTTATTTCCAACAATTCCCACTTATATGATTCAATTTGATTTTTATCGGTATCAATCACCAAATCAAATCTGCCGATCTGATTGGTACCGTAGCCCGCCTGAGCAATCAATATATTATTTATACACAGCGGTTTTTCCAAGATCGTATGCGAATGCCCGCCCAAAATTAAATCAACTCCGCTTTCTTTATCGATTAAACCGGCAAGCTTTTTATCTTCATCAATACCGATGTGCGTCAATAAAACGGTTAGATCGATATCGATCGTCTTATAACAATTACAAATTCTGGTAACTTCTCTTGCGGCTTCTTCAACATCGATAAAGCTGCCGATTAAAACATCGGTTTTAGTCGCATTAACGACATCTTCCGTAATTATACCGATTAACAATATTTTCATATCGTCAACTTCAATTATTGTATAAGGTTTGAATAATCTCGTATCGGTATTTTTAATATATAAATTGGCGTTTATTATATCGAACTTAGCCATTTTTTCAATAAACAACAAATGAGCAATCCCATAATCTATTTCATGATTACCTAATGTTACCGCATCCGGATGAATTAAATTAATCAATTCTACGGTAGAAATTCCCTTATATTCGGAATCGATTATCGAACCTCTAAACATATCTCCGGAAATAGTGAACAAAACATTTTTCTCTTCCTTTTTCACTTTGGAAATATAACCTGACAATCGTGATATCCCGCCTATTTCCCGATTGTTGATCTTTTCCTCAAAAAAATCACCATGTAAATCATTGGAATGTAAAATAACACATCTTTTTTTATTTGTCATCTATATTCACCTCATCTATGAATATTGTAAATTATAAATTTATTAACGCTACTACCTTAAGGCTATATTTTTCCAATAAAAAAACAATTAAAGTTTAATATTTTTATTCACCAAGTTTACAGCCTGCCTGCCTACAATACCGGTAAGAATACCCATCGGTACGGCACTGAGCAATAAATAAGGTACAATCGAATACATATAAGGCTGATTATAAAAAACGGCGACGACAATCACCTGTCCGATACTATGCGCTATGGCACTGGCTATAGAAGTGAACATTAAAGAAGATTTTAACATCTTGTCACATAAAATTAATACCAAACTGCTTAATATAACTCCTCCGCAAGCAATCCAGAAAGTGGAACCGAAAATCAATCCCCTCATCAAGTTGCCGATTACTACCCGCATAATGTTAACTACAACCATCTCTTTTACTCCGAAAGTCAAAATAGTAATTAATGCAATAATATTTGCCAAACCGATCCTTATCCCTAAAGGAAAAAAACCTCCCAAATATATTGATTCAAATATATTTAAAGTTATAGCCATCGCACTGAGCATAGTAACTAAAACAAGTCTTTTTGTACTGTTCATCATTCCTCCACTGCCACATAAACTTCATTGGGAATACATATGATGGGCAAATAACTGCTTGTATTCACCCAACCGACACTGCTGCAAATATGATTGGGACATTCTTCATTGGTAATTCTCCAACTACCGTCTTTCACTTCCAATTCCATATGTCCGTATGAACCGGTAAAGGTATATACATGATCAATATTCGGATCAAACTCGAATAAAACCTCATTCTTATAAACAACCTGCACTTTTTCTTTGTTTAATGTATCGCTATATATTTTATAAACTATAATCATGGCAATAACTAAAACCACAAATACCGCCACAAATATGATTTCTTTCTTTTTCATAAATACACCTCGTCGCATAACAAAAATTTGTTTATAACTATTCTAGCACATAACCGCTATTTTAAAAATTCATCCACAGCCATTAAATACCCTTTATAACCGAAACCTTTAATTTGTTTTTTACAATATAAGGCGAGATAGGAAACATGTCTGAAATCTTCTCTTTGACTTATATCGGAAAGATGAACTTCTATTATTGAAAGCGGATAGACGGCTTTAGCGGCATCGGCAATGGCAATACTGGTATGCGTATATGCGGCGGGATTAATAATAATACCGTCATAATTATTAAAATACGCCTCCTGAATCCACGTAACCAAATCCCCTTCGTGATTGCTTTGTCTGATATCAACTTCAACGCCTTTATTAAAAGCGTATTTTTCAATTTCCGAAACAATATCTTCATAACTTAAAGAACCGTAAATATGTTTTTCTCTTATCCCGATCATATTAATATTGGGACCGTTTAAAATCATCAGTTTCATCGTTTATCAAATCGCTTTCTTCTTTCGGTAGACTGAATGAACAAACGTTTCATTTCAGCCTCATCTTCATTAATCAACGCTTCTTTAAAATGTTCAATTGACTTTATGAACGTATTTATTTCGTTAACCAGCTTATCCTTATTCATTAAAAATAATTCCGTCCACAATTTATCGTTAATTTTAGCGATTCTGGTCAAATCTCTAAAACTGTCTCCCGTATAATCGACCAAATGACTGTTATCTTTAGCGTTCATCAAACTTACCGCAATAACGTGGGTAAGTTGCGATACAAAACCGATGATTTCATCATGTTCACTCGGATTTAAGGTAACGATGTTATGAAAATTTAATATTTTGGCAAGTTCCTTAACGGTTTCTATCGCTTTCTCACTGTTATTTTCGGTAGGAACAATAATAAAGTTGGCGATTTCAAACATTCCGGTATCGCTATATTTAATACCGCTTACCTCTTTACCCGCCATAGGATGCGAAGCGACAAATTCCACATCATCTCTTAAAATATTATTGATTTCTTTCAAAATACTTTCCTTAACTCCGGTAACATCGGTAATAATCGCCCCGGGTTTAAAATACTTTTGATTTTCTTTTATCCAATCGATTAAGGTCATCGGATAAAGAGCGAATATAACTATATCAGCCTCTTGAACTAACGAAGGATCATTGGAACCTTTATATATCCAATTTAATCTTTTCGCAAATTCTACGGCACTTAAATCGATATCAATACCGATTAATGGATAATTGGCTCTGGCTAAACCCTTTGCATAACTTCCTCCCAATAAACCCAAGCCGACAATGGCAATTTTATTTGATTTAGATATCATCTTCTTTTACCTCTATTCCTGTTTTTCTTAAATCATTAAAGAAATCCGGATAGCTTTTGTTTATCGCTTCCGCATTTTTTATCGTTACTTCTTTTTCGGCAATACTGGCAAGTATGCTTAAAGCCATGACTATTCTGTGGTCATTGTGCGAATCCAATACAACTTTCCCGCCTATCTTCGTCTTGCCTTCAATAAACACTTCATCATATGTACTGCTTATCTTACAACCAAGTTTTTTCAGTTCCATTTCCATTGCCGAAATTCTGTCCGATTCTTTTATTCTTAATCTTCCGGCATTAAGCAGATGAGTTTTCCCTTCAGCCTGTGTTGCCATAGCCATAATAATCGGGCCTAAATCGGGAACATCATGCAAGTCTATGGTTGCGCCTTTTAAATCGCTCTTTAAACAGCTGAAATCGTCCGTTACTTTTCCGTTCATCATTTTGGCAATATCGACAATAGCCTTATCGCCTTGCCTGCTGTGTTTATTTAAACCGGTAATTTTAATGCCGTTGTTTAATAATCCCAAAACCAGAAAAAAACTCATCTGTGAAAAATCACCTTCTATATGATATTCTCCGTTACTATATTGCTGATTTTTATAAACATAATAGGTCAAATCGTCTTGTTTATCTATGCGGATATTAAATTGTTTCAATATGTCCAAGGTGATATCCACATAACTTTCAGATTCAAAAGGAGGTTTTATTTTTATAACGGAATCTTCCTTCAATAAAGGCAAGGCAAACAATAATCCGGTAATAAACTGTGATGACACATCCCCGCTCAACTCAAAAACTCCCGGTTTTAAAGGTCCTTTAATATGTAAGCCGTCTTGTTTTAAATCAAACAATAAATTTTGTTTTTTAAAAATATCCTCATATACGCTTAAAGGTCTTTTTAACAATCTTCCTTCCCCCTTAAAAATCACCTTTTGATCGCTTAAGGCAAACAAAGGAATCAAAAATCTTAAAGTACTGCCCGATTCATCGGCATTCAAGACAACTTCTTCACTTAAACGGTTAATCGAACCGTTTATGATTAACTGCTTATCTTTATATGCTATATCAGCCTTTAATTTACTCATACAATTAATCGTGGCTTTAATATCCCTTGATAAATCAACATTGGATATTTTACTTTCCCCTTTTGCAAGACAAGCGCCGATTACCAAACGATGAGCAATTGATTTGCTTGGCGGTACACTAATACATGTAAAAATGTTTTTATTGGGAACAACGGTTACCTTCATAAAATATCCCTGTCTATCGCTTTGGCAACCCGACGGGCTTTTTCCACCAACACCTTAAATTTTTCCGGTTTCAGCGATTGCGCTCCATCGCTCCATGCACATTCCGGTTTTTCATGAACTTCGATCATCAATCCGTCAGCTCCTGCCGCAATGGCGGCTAAAGATGTCGCTTCAATCAGTTTCCAATCTCCCGTCGCATGGGAAGGATCGATGATTACCGGTAAATGCGTTTTTTCTTTTAAAATCGGAATAATCGCCAAATCCAAAGTATTACGCGTATATTTTTCAAAAGTTCTGACTCCTCTTTCACAGAAAATTACATTGGGATTTCCGGCAGCCATAATATACTCTGCCGACATTATCCACTCTTCAATCGTCGCCGAAAGACCTCTTTTTAAAAGAATAGGTTTATTTACTTTGCCCACCGCTTTTAAAAGATCGAAATTTTGCATGTTTCTGGCCCCGATTTGAATAACATCCACATGTTCAATAAATTCATCAATTTTATCGGCACTCATCAATTCGCTGACAATGGGCATTCCCGTTTGATTACGAGCTTCAACCATATCCATAATCCCTTCATAACCCAAACCCTGAAAAGCATACGGCGATGTTCGAGGTTTATATGCCCCACCCCTAAGCATTACCCCACCGGCCTCTTTAACCTTTTTGGCAATGCTTAAAGTAGGCTCTAATCCTTCAATAGAACAAGGGCCGCCGATGATTACGATAGGATTATTCCCGCCGATTTTAATTCCGTTAACATCTACAACCGTATCTTCCGGGTGAAAACTGCGATTAACAAGCTTGTACGGAGCGGCAATTCTGGTAACGTCCTCCACCCACTCATTAGCCTTAATCCTGCCTTCATCAAGCTTGGAAGTATCGCCTACCAATCCGAATACGTTAAAATTATCTCCCTGAATGACATTGACGGATAAACCCATGGACTCAAATTCGTGAATAAGCCGATCAATTTCATTTTGAGGGGCATGTTTTTTTAAGGTAATAATCATAATTTAATCTCCTTCTCAATACTTTCAATTACTTCTTCTATTCCCTGATTGTTAGCGATAATCAAATCGCTATATTTTCTATATAAAGCATCTCTTTCTTCATGCAGTTTCCATAAATCGTTTTTATTTTTTAATAACGGACGATTATCATCAAAACATATTCTCTCCAATTCCCTATCCAGCATAACGATTAAACCGTTTTTACGCAGATAACCTATATTATCTTTATCCTTAACCACTCCGCCACCGCAAGATATTATACAATGTGTATTACCTTGCAGTTGTTTAATTACTTCCTTTTCCACCTTTCTGAATTCTTTTTCACCATAGCGTTTAAAATATTCTTTAATCGGCATTTTTATTTTTTCTTCTATCAATTCATCCACTTCGATATGAGTATAGTCATATTTTTCAGCCAATAATTTCGATACGGTGGATTTACCCGCTCCGGGCATACCGATAAACACGATATTTTGTTTAATGGCCTTTATTTCTTTAACAACCTCATTTACTCTCTTGTCATCGATTTTAATATCATGAAAAAATTCAACTGCGCTTTTAGCTTGAGCCACCAACATCTCTATCCCGCCGATTCCGATAATTCCCCTCTCTTTAGCCGCAACCACCAAATTGGTATTAAACGGATTATAAATTATATCTATTACCGTTTCGAGGTTTTTAAATTCACCGATATCGACAATCGTTTCATCAAGATGCGGATACATTCCTATAGGCGTTGTATTAATTAAACAATCGATATCCTGCTTAATTAATTCTTCATATGTAATAAAACCCTCTTTTTTATTTCTGCTTACCAAATATAATTTTTGAAAGCTGTAGTTTTCTATAGCGGCTTTTACCGCTTTACTTGCTCCACCGCTACCTAAGATCGCTATTTTTTTAAAATCCAAATTTATGT
>JBHAFN010000039.1:0-4119 GCA_041856105.1 Bacillota bacterium | reverse complement strand
GCGCTTTACATAAGTATAACCCAGCAATATAAACCGATCCGCCGATACCGATTTGCAGTAAATTGGAAATAATTCCGCTTCCTAATATTTTACCGGAAAAATAAGCGGCAATTCCCATGACAATCGACGCGAATATAATTATGCCGACTTCATGCATCTGCATATTAATTTTCAATTTATCCTTTACAAAAAACCATTGAATTAAAGTTACGGTAAATTCGGCAATTACGGATCCGGCAATCGCCCCATAACCGCCATAGACGGGAATCAAAGTAAAATTAATGATACAATTGACTATCGCTCCGCCGACAACCGAGCCGGTATAATGTTTATAATCGCCGATCGGCACCATAAATTGCGTTCCGAAAACATTACTTATCGAAATAAATAAGATAATCGGAGATGCCCAAATAATCATTAATCCGACTTCACTGTAGCTGGGCGGTAAAAACCAGTTAATAAAATTTTGAATAACCACCGCAATTCCCACCATCATCGGTATGGCAAGATATAAGGCAATTTTAAAGGTTTTATTCAAATAAGAATTTATCGCTTCCATATTCCCCTTAACAAACCCGTTGGAAATCCTCGGCAACATTACGCTGCCGATGGAAGTAATAAAGAATAAAAACATTTTCACAAAGGCTTGAGAGCTTTTGTATAAAGCCACATGATCGAAGTTTTTATTTGAATAAAGCATATCCAACATGGAAATATCCAATAAAGAATAAACACTTATCGCTATTTGGGGAATGAATAAGGCAATATTGGGTTTAATATGTTTTATAACACCCCTGACGGTTAATTTTCCCATATGAATATATTGTTTTAATTGCGCCCACATTATTAATTGTCCCAATACACCCCCTGCCGCATTTATAAATACAAATAGAGGTAAATCACTTGGTTTTTTTATGAAAATTAAAATTAAAATAATATTTAATATCTTAATTACCATATTCCTGATACTGGCTTTTTTAAAATCTTCCATCCCATAAAAAAACCAAGTTATATCCAAGGAAACACTTAATAACGTTATTGCCTGAATTAACAATATATCAGGGAATTTGGGATTAAAGGAAAATAAATATATAAAAAATACTCCCGCCGATAGTAACATACTGATAAACTGCATTGTAAAAATTTCAAAAAACGTTCTTGATAAATCCGTCTTATTATCTCTTACTCTGGCAATCTCACGATTTCCATATATATTAACTCCCATTATCCCAAACAACACAAAATATTGGATGAAATTGGCGGTAGAATCATTTATACTTTGAGCGGTTAATCCTAATGCTCTGGAAGTATAGGGAACCATGATAAAAGGAGTTAACACGATAAGCAATTGATATATAACACTATAAATATAGTTACTGGTAAGTTTCTTATCCATTTTAATCACCTTAAACATTATACCATGGATAATAAATAAAACGGATAAGCTATGTATCCGTTTATTAAAATCATTTTACTTTACTCACGATGTTGGCAATACTTAATCCGTATTTTTCCTTTACAAGACTCGATTTACCTGATTCCGTAAATATGTCATTTACCCCAATTCTTATAACGGGTGCATGATTTTTTATTGAACAAAGAATCTCTGAAACCGTTGAACCGAGTCCTCCTATTATACTATGATTTTCTAAAGTAATAATTTGAGGAACAATTTTGGAAATCTCGATTATTTTTAATTCATCAATCGGTTTTATAGAAAATATATTTATTAGTTTGCCTTTTTTTCCGCTTCTGTTTAATTCTTCAAAGGATTGAATAGCTAAATCTGCACAGGTTCCCTCAAATATTAATGCAAAATCGTTTCCAATGTCTTTAATAATGTTTAACTTACCTATCCGTATTGATTCACTGTATTCAATGTCGGGAACAACATCTCGTGCAGTACGAATATATACCGGTCCATCTATGGAGATTGCCATTTTTACCGCTTCAATAAACTCCTTGTGATTAGATGGAATCAATATTTTCATATTTGGCAAAACTCTCATTAAAGCGATATCCTCATTAGCATGATGTGTAGAGCCGTCATAGCCGTTATCCATGCCGGGATGAGTGGCAATTAATTTTATATTTAAATTAGCATAACATGCTTGTCTTAATTGAGTCCAACATGTACCTGAAATAAAAATTGCAAAATTCACATAAAACGGAGTTAATCCTTCCATAGCTAAACCTGAAGCGACAGATAAGGCATTTTGTTCACTTATTCCGGTTTGAATAAATCTATCGGGATATTCATTTTGAAATTTATTGGTTGTAGTTGATTTGGCCAAATCACTATCAATAACAAATATATTTTTATTATCTTTTGCAAAAGAGCACAATACACTCCCAATAATTTCTCTAATTGTAGTCAATTTATAACTCATTATGAATATTCCTTTCTATTTCATTTAAATCGCTCATTGCTTTTAGATATTCATCATTTGTTATTCCGCCGGAATGCCATTTCCCGACCATTTCCATAAAAGAAACTCCTTTCCCTTTTACGGTATTGGCAATTATAATTGACGGTTTGCTTTTACATAACTTTGCCTCATTAATAGCATTAACTATCTCAAATACATTATGACCGTCTATAGAAATAACATTTAAATTAAACGATTTCAGCTTATCGATCAGCGGTTCAATATTTATTACTTCATTTGTTAATGAACTTGAGGAAAGCTTATTATAATCAATTATAAAAATAACATTATTAACATTTAAATGTGCCGCAAAGAGTAATGCTTCCCACATTTGCCCTTCCTGCATTTCTCCATCTCCGGCAATTGCATAAACAAAGTTATTATCTTTTTTATGTCTTTTTGCGATACCCATCCCTAAAGCCAAGGAAAAACCTTGCCCCAGCAATCCGGTTGTCGCATCAACTTCTTTTATAGATATGGTTGCCGGATGTCCCTGAAGTTTTGAATTAATTTGTCTGAACGTTTTAAAATCTTCTCTTTTTATAATTCCTTTATTATATAAATTAACATACATTGCCGGAACTGCATGCCCTTTAGAAAGAACAACTTTGGATCTTTCTTTATTGTTAAAACTTATTTCAAGCTCATATATACATGTTAAAACATCAATAACAGATAAAGAACCCCCAACGTGTCCAACGTTAGCTTCATAAATCATCTCAATAATTTTTTTCCTGTTATCATTAACCAATAATCTTAATTTTTTTAAATCCATAAGCAATTTTCACCTCTAAAAACTGTTGATTTAATGACTATATTAATTACCATTTACCTAACAATTTTCCAATTATATCAAATATTATTCCTAAAATATTAAAATCCGTTTCCGGGAAACAGGTTCCTGAAAGTCCAACCTGCTGCATAATCGGATAAACAAGCATTGGACCGACAGCAATTAAAATCCCGGTAACAAAAGCACCAATAATACAGCCTTTTAAGCCACCTGTCGCATTACCGAATACTCCTGCAGTTGCCCCAATAAAGAAGTACGGTATTGCTACAGGAATAATAACTGTTGTTTTAGTAATTGCCATAATAATCATACAAATCAGCCCGGCAGCATATGCAGAAAGGAAACCTATGACGGTTGCAGTTGGAGCATATGGAAATACAACAGGGCAATCTAATGCCGGTTTTGCACCGGGGATCAATTTTTCCGATATTCCGACAAAGGCAGGAACAATTTCACCTAAGAATAATCTAACCCCTGTAATGATGATATATAAACCCGTAGTAAATACTATTGTTTGTAACAAAGGGAACATTAACCAATGTTTTGAACCGGAAATTTCCATTACTGCTTCCGGTCCTGCCGCAAAAGCGGCAATATAATAGAATATACCTACCGATACGGCCACAGATACTATATAATCCTTAAACATTGATAACCAACCGGGCAATTTTATTGACTCCGTACTTTTTGTTTTATCACCGAACTTACGTCCTAAAAACCCGGAAAAAGCATAGGCAAGCGTACAATAATGGCCAATGGCAATATCATCACTGCCGGTAACTTCTCTCATTGATTTTTGACCGATAGCAGGATAAATTGAAGCAGCTAATCCTAAAATGATTGCTCCGACAACTACGGCAACCGTATCGCTTAAACCCAAAGCTTTCAACATAATAG
>JBHAFN010000038.1:0-3912 GCA_041856105.1 Bacillota bacterium | reverse complement strand
CAAACAAGGCGGATATAGCCATGGTTGATTTCATCAGAAGCAACGAAACCTTAAAAAATGATGAAATTACCGTAAAAACTTACGGTAAAGAAGTTTTTAAGGAAATAATGTTGGATAAGATCAGCTCACATGTTTGGGATAAACTGTTTAAAAAAGAACTGTTTGCCAATATCAGCTTTCCCAAAGGACTGCATTTTGAAGATTTGGCCATCTTTTATCAAATTGCCTATAAAATAGATAAATTTGTTTTAAGTAATGAAAAACTATATTGGTACCGGATCGATAATGTTAACAGCATCACTTTTAAAAAGGATAACAGTGATTTTAATGCCCGATGTATTTCTTGGATATATCGTGAAAAAACCGCTTTCGCATATCGGGAAAATTTAACATATAAAGATGAAGTGTTAAAAATGTCCGTAAAATATAATACCGATTTTTACAGAGTGGTCAAAAATCAAAATCAATACAGGGATGATTTGCATAATATAAAGTCTTATATTAGAGTATATTATAAAGACATAATGTTTAATCGGAAAATAGATCCGTTAAAAAAATTTTTCTGTTTTATGATTAAGCATAATTTGTTTTAGAAGGAAATTATGAGAAGTAAAAATTCTTTATTAAATATATTGACAATCTTATTAATGCAGGTACTGGCTTTAGTACTTAATTTTGTGTCGAGAAAATTATTTTTAGATCATCTTTCCGTAACTCTTTTGGGAGTTTCGGGCTTATTTAACAGTCTGTTTTATTCAATCGGATTAATTGATATAGGTTTTGCGTCAATATTAATTTATAACTTATATAAGCCGATAAACGAAAAAGATGAAGAAAGGGTTAAATGGCTGGTTGCGGCATTTAAAAAAATATATTTTTTTATTGCAATAATTATGTTTGTAATCGCCATCGGTTTTATGCCTTTTATTTATCATATTTTTAAAATTGAATATGATAATCATTCGGTTATTTATTTAAGTTATATTATTCAATTACTTACTACGGTTTCCAAGTATTTCTTTATTCATAAAACCAATATCGTTACCGTCAGTCAACAAAAATGGAAAATTAATTTGGTAAATATCGGTTTGGATATTTTTATATTTGTTTTAAAAGCGATTTCTTTATTAATATTTAAAAGTTATTTATTATATTTAATTTCACTATTTATTCAAGCTATCGGGTTGAATTTGATTAATTTAATGATTACCAATCGCATGCATCCGTATTTAAGAAAACTTCCTGAAGTTACTTTAAAAGAAATATCGGACTCTAAAATAATTAAACAAAGTAAAAACTTTTTATATCATGTGTTTTATAATTTTATTTATTATTCTACGGACAGCTTCATTATCGCAAATAAGCTCGGATCAAGCGCATTGGGTTTTTTAGATAATTATTTGATGATTATCAACATTTTTAATGAAGTTTTATCAACAATTATTTCTTCACTCAGAGATTCAATGGCTAATTTTCTCCATGTGGAAAAAGATATTGACGGGTTGTTTAATATTTACAGCATGACTAATATATTTAATTATTTTATGGTTTCCGTATCGATAGTCGGTATATATACAATGATTGATAAATTCATTATGCTTTGGTATGATCACGGTACACAAACTTATGTAATCAACAGAGCGGTTACGGTTATCTTAATTGCCAATCTTGCCGTCGATTTAATTTTCAGACCTTTAGAAAACATTTATTCGATTAAAGGATATGTTTTTATAGAAAAATGGCCTATATTCATTTCCGCAGCGGTAAACATCGTTTTATCCTTGATTTTGGTGGATGCTTATGGACTTATAGGGGTATATTGGGGAACTTTTGTCGGCAAGATAGTATTCTGGTGGGGAAAACTGTATTATGTAACCAATGATGTTTTTTTGGACAAAAAAAGCGAAACCGTTTTCGGATTATTGAAATTGGTGGGGTTGTTAGTTGTTCAAACGATATTGATTAATTATGTATGCGATTTAATATTCCCTGACGTAAATACTTTGCTTATCTTTATTTTAAGAGGATGTTTAAGCGTATTGTTGACTGTACTGTCCACTTTTGCCATATTTATAAAATCTCCGTCTTTAAAAGAACTTATCCATTTAATTATCAAAACTGTTTACAGTTTTAGAAAGCAGGAAAGTAATGGTTAGATTATCAATTATTATCCCCATTTATAACGGAGAAAAATATGTGGAAAATTGTGTAAATTCCATCATAAACAGCAATATTGCGGATTATGAAATATTGTTGATTAATGACGGTTCCATAGATAATACCGCCGATATAATCAATAAGCTGCATAACAATAAAACCGTTAAAGCCTTTAATATAAGTCATCGTGGATTGTCTGAAACCAGAAATTTCGGTTTGAATAACTGTTTGGGTTCTTATGTCAGTTTTATTGATGTGGATGACGAGGTAAATACGGACTTTTATAAAGTCAACAATTATGATAACGACTTATTGATATTCGGCTACCAATTAAATTTTATTGATGAAAAATATGAAATTGATTTTTCGGGGATCGAGGAAGTATATGAAGATCCTAAAAATGCGTTAGCTGTTTTATTTGCATTGGATTTATTTAACTTTGCATGGAATAAAGTTTATAAAAAAGAAATGATTAAAGATTTATACTTTTCCGATGAATATTACCAAGGAGAAGATTTGGCTTTTAATGTAGAAGTGTTTAAAAGAATAAATAATTTAAGAATAATTAAAGATATCTTATATGTTTACAAAAAAAGAAATGTTGAAACCATGGCTTCCAAATATGTAAGGGATTATGATATCGTTTTAAACAACAAACATAAATTATTAAAAGAAATCTTTAAGGATGATGATCAAACCTTAAATGATTATATGCTTAAGGAATATGAAGTTTTTGTAATAAATATGTTTAAAAGTAAGGATTTAACCTTTAAACAAAGAAGTAAGCTGATTAAAGATAATATATTAAATAATTTACCGACGATAAAAAAAGCAAAGCCTCAAGGGTTGTATTCCAAAATGTTTAAAATGGTATGTTTAAGTAATCGGGCAGGTTTTATTAACATTAAATATATGTTTTTGGTCAAACTCAAAAATATTTTAGGAAAATATTATTTAAAGATGAGAAAAATAATATACTTAAAGGATAGCAAGAAAACTGGTTAATAGATGGAGTTTTTTGTATAATAGTATTCATGAGGGGGCATAAAAGTGAAAATATTGGTAATTATTCCTGCATATAACGAGGAAATGAATATTGAAACATTAGTAAAGAAAATCCAAAAGCTTGATTATGACTATCTGGTTATTAATGATTGTTCTACGGATAACACCCCTAAATTATTAGATGAAAAAAAATTAAAACATTTGGATTTGGATAATAATATCGGTTTGGCGGGAGTTACCCAAATAGGATTTAAATATGCGGTTAACCACGGATATGGAGGAGCGATTGTAATTGACGGTGACGGGCAACATCCTCCGGTATATATTAAGGCGTTATTGGATAAAATTGAAGAAGGTTATGACTATGTTGTCGGAAGCCGCTTTGTCGATAAACCTAAGCCTTACAATATGAGAATGATCGGCAGTAGAATTTTAGCCTTTATGATTTGGCTTAAAACTGGGGTAAAGGTAAGCGATCCGACCAGCGGAATGAGGGCTATGGGCGGAGAGGTTTTAAAAGATTTTGCCGGTGATATGAATTTCATTGCCGAACCTGATGCCTTATGTCATGTATTACAAAGAAAATATAAATATGCGGAGGTACAGGTTGATATGGTTGATCGCCAAGGGGGAGTCAGCTATTTTGTCAGTCCGATTAAATCGATTAAGTTTATGTTTAATGTAATTGTCAGTATTTTAATATTTCAATGGTAGGAGTTAATTATGAGCAGCTATCAATATACTTTGTTT
>JBHAFN010000037.1:0-4754 GCA_041856105.1 Bacillota bacterium | reverse complement strand
GTTTTAAAACTTAACAACATTATAAATTATAGAAAGGAGAGCATTAGATTATTTCTCAGCAGATTTAATCATAAAATAAATATGATAAATATATATGAAGAAATTGGATTAGCTCCAGTTATCAATGCAGATGGAAGAATGACAGCACTAGGTGTATCAGTTATAAGCGATCAAATAGCTGAAACGATGAAAAAAGCTGCTCAAAGCTATGTGGTTATTGACGATTTATATAAAATGATCGGAAAAAAAATTGCCGAACTTGTTAAAGTGCCCGATGTATGCCCGGTGATTTCTGCTTCTTCTGGCATAACATTATCAGTTGCCTCTTTAATATGCGGAGATGATATTGCAAAAGTTAAAACTTTTACTAAAACGGTTGAAAATGCCAAAAAAAGAGAAGTTATTATTTTGAAAGGACAAAATATTGATTTTGGTGCTCCAATTCAATTGATTGTTGAAATGGGAGGAGGAAAAGTTGTTGAAGTAGGTTTTGCAAACTTTTCATCAAAGACGGATGTTATAAATGCAATTAATGAAAATACTTTAGCGTTATTATTTGTTCAAAGCCACCACTGCGTACAAAAGAATATGTTAACGGCTCAAGAGTTAATAGACATAGGGAAAGAAAATAATATACCGATAATATTAGATGCAAGTGCTGAGGAGGATTTATTTAAATACGCTAAAATGGGTGCGGATTTTATTTGTTATTCTGGATCTAAAGCAATTAGTGGTTGTACTTCTGGTTTTGTTGAGTGCTCAAGTGTAAAATATGCTGACGCAATGAGATTACAATATAAAGGCATAGGACGGGCAATGAAGCTAGGTAAAGAAAATTGCTTGGGTTTATATGAAAGTGTAAAAACATATGTGAAAAATAATGGGTATATACCAATAGTAAAATTAGATGACTTAGAAGCGTTTAATAAAAAAATAAATAAAATAGCAGGATTATCAAGTAAGATTGTCAAGGATGAAGCAGGTAGAGAAATCTATCGTTCGCAAATAACAGTAAATACAGCTAAGTTTGGTATTGATGCAGTTGAACTAAATATGAGATTAAGAAAGTTTGATCCTAAAATTTTTCTTCGCGATCATCAAGCAAAAATCGGATTACTCGCTGTTGATCCCAGACCGCTTAGGTCTGCAAAGGATTTAGATATAATATTAGAAGCTATTAAATCTATACAATAATAGGAAGATTAATAAATATGTTTAATATTATTTTAGCCAGCCATGGAAATATGGCTGAAGGAATGCTGGATTCAGCAAAATTATTTTATGGTAATAAAATTAAAAAAATAAAAGCTTTGTGTATTAAAGCTGAGGATAATCCTGCTCAATTTTATAATAATATTATCGCAACCATTGAAGATCTGGGAAAAGAAGACGGTACTTTAATATTCGTTGACTTATTTGGAGGGACTCCAAGTAATCGCTCGGCAATGTTATTACGTGATCCTGAAATTGCAAAAAAAATAAAAATAATTACAGGAATGAACTTTACTATGTTATTGGAAGTATTAAGTATGAGAGAAAATGTAGAAACTATAAATCAAATAGATTTTGATGCTTTGATTGAAACAGGAAAAGATGGTATAAAATATATTAATAAAATACTGGGTTTATAAATTTTAATTAACTCAAATTAAAAAGAAATGTATTATATTTATCTACATTTCTTTTTATATAAAACATGAGTATAATTTATCCCGTTATCACTATTTGAAGAAATAACAGTTTTTTTAAACTTTGTTTTATCAAAACTTGGAAAATAGCTGTCGGCAGAATTATCCCTTGCGTCTACTTCGGTAAGGTAAATTTTATCGGCTATATCGATAAGTTGTTTATAAATATTTTCTCCGCCGATAATAATTATTTCTTCATCTTTAAATTTATTTAAGACATCTTCAACGGAATAATAAACTTCTACATTTTCAATGAATAAGTTTTTATTTCTGCTTATTACGATATTTTTTCTTTTAGGAAGAGGTCTTCCTATGGAATCAAAGGTTTTTCTTCCCATAACTACAGTTTTATTTAAGGTTTTTTCTCTGAAAAATTTTAAGTCGTTAGGCAAATTCCATATTAAACCGTTATTTTTACCTAATTCGTTATTTTTCCCGACTGCGGCAATTAATGTAATCATTCCATACTCCTATTGAGCTATTTGGAAGCTCAGCTTTCCCAAATGATGATAATCAATTAATTTAACGTCTTTACAATCTTTACTGTTATCAAAATCAAAAAAGTCGTTAATCTTTGGATTTAACCATAGTTTAGGGGCTTTGATATCAGCATTATTCTTAAAGCGATGAATTTGTTCTTTAATACCGTCGATTTGATTTACATAAATGTGGGCGTCCTTAATACTCCAGTCAATGGTACCGACTTCAAGATTGCATACTTGAGCGATCATCGATAATAATACCGCATACTGAGTAACGTTGAACGGTAATCCCAAAGGCACATCGCAACTTCTTTGATGAACCCATAAATTCAATTTCCCATCGGTCACATCCCATTCGCTTGACCAAACACATGATGGCAATACGGCGGTATCCAAATAGTCATTTTGCCATAAACTCATTAACATTCTGCGATCGTTTACATTGGTTTTTAAAGTATTGATTAAATTTTGCGTTAAAGAAAATTTTCTGACAATATAACCGTAGGCAGTGCCGATTGTATGGGCAAATTCTTTACCGAAATTTTTGGTTACAGCTTTCTTTTTTAACTCTCCGTCCTCAAAAACCATTTGATTTGCCTGCCATAAACCGTTTTCATCAATTTCCCATTCATTCCAAATATTTACGTTTCTTTCCTTTAACCATCTTACATCATTAGATTGAGCCTGATATATCCATAACATTTCCAATACCGCCTGACGAATAAATAATTGTTTGGTTGTAAGGATAGGAAATTCTTTAGATAAGTCAAATTTAAAATGATGAGCAGGTATTTTAATTGAATTAACGCCGGTGCGATTTTCCACCTCTACTCCTTCATTTAAAATCTTCTCACATAATTCAATATAATCTTTATCCCATTTAGCCATCTTAATTCTCCTGATTTACTTATAAGTCTATCAATTTTGATGGATTATCTCAATACTTTATATTTTGACTTGTCTACTTTTGCTTTTGTTTTCAATTGGCAATTATTTTCATGTTTAATTAACTATAATAGATATATGAAGAGGGATGAATATTGAAAAACAAATCTTTAAAACACTGGCTGGTATTACTTACTCAATGTCTGATGGTAGCTTGTTCGATAGGACTTGCCGTTAATGCGGTAGGGGTTTTTTATCCCGCCGTAACCGGTTCGCTGAATGTTTTAAGCGGCAGTTTTGCGATGCATTCAACTCTGCAGGTTATTATGATTGCGACTACCTCGTTATTTATGCCGAATATTTTAAAAAAGATAAATTTTAAAATAGTTTTAACTGTCGGCGCATTGGGAATTTTCATTACCACTTTTTTAATGGGATTATCATATAATTTGGTTTTCTTTAATATTTTAGGCTTTTTCAGAGGAATTTTCTTGAGCTTTTGTGGCGGAGTTATGATGAACTTTATTATAAATAACTGGTTTTATCAGTTTAACGGAATAGCTTTAAGTATTGCCTTCAGCTTCAGCGGCATAGCCGGATCCGTCGCTTCAAAATTACTTACCGAAGTAATTGCAGTCTATGGATGGAATACGGCTTATTTCGTTAAAGCAATCGTCATGTTTTTACTATGTGTTCCGGCAATATTGTTTCCATATCACATGAATCCCAAAGATGATAATTTATTACCTTACGGATATAAACCGGATAAAAATGAAGCGATTAAAGCCTCAACCGACTTTAATTATTACTCGGTAAACTTTATTATGTTTTTTATCTTTTCCATAACCGTTACCATGATTACCGGTTTACCTCAACATTTTATAAATTTTTCCAAATCGGTTAATCTGGATGTCGCTATCGGGGCAGGGATGTTATCTTATGCAATGCTGGGCAATATTACATTCAAGCTTGTAATCGGATTTTTAAACGACTCTATAGGTACGATAAAATCCATATTATTGATGATCATCATAAATATTATTTCCATAGTATTAATAATTGAATTTAAACAATATGAAATCGGCGCCTTTCTTTTAGGTTCTATTTATTCAATCGCTTCAGTGGGCATATCGTTATTATGTTTAGAACTGTTTAAAAAAGAAAACTATGTTCATGCTTTCCCCTTAGCTTCTTTTGCGGGAACCTTCGGCTCAGCCGTGGCTCTGTCTTTAATCGGTTATTTATATGATTTTACCGGTACATATAATTATGCATTTATTGCGGCTTTAATTATTAATTTATTGGCAATAATAAATATTTTGTTTGTTTCAAACAAGCTGAAATTAAAAAAATAATGATAAAATAAAGAAGAAAAAACTTCTTTTGTTTTTGGAGAATTTTTATGAAAATAATGCATATATCGGATTTGCACTTGGGGAAAATTATTTATGACGTTAATATGTTGGAAGACCAACGTTATTCTTTAAATTTAGTTTTAAAAGAGATTGACTGTCAAAAAGTTGATGTTTTAATAATTGCCGGGGATATATATGATAAATCAAATCCGTCCCAAGAAGCTTTAAACTTATTTAATTATTTTATTAATGAAATATCTAAAAAGAATATTTATACTTTTATTATCAGCGGTAATCATGATTCGTCTTTAAGACTGGAATATTTATCTTCCTTTTTAAGAGAT
>JBHAFN010000036.1:0-2821 GCA_041856105.1 Bacillota bacterium | reverse complement strand
CAAATAACAAAAGGGGGAAATATTATGAAACACAAGTTATCAACTTTATTATCATTAATAATATTTTGTGCGACAATTGCATCCTGCAGCATAAAAAAAGAAGTCACGGTGCCAACAGCTGAACAGAACATTGATGAAAAAGGCAATTTCAAAACTGAAGATATTAAAACCGAAAACAATTCCTTAATAGATGTTGGACTTGCCATAAATTTAATGCCTGATTATTCAGAATATGAAGAGTTCTACATAGAAGAGGATCCCGAATATACTGTGGATTTAATATTTTATAGTGAAAAGACGGTAAAAGACTTTAAATTGTTATCGGTTTCTAATGATTATTTTGACGAAAAGTTATCAAAAACACTTTACGAAACGCAGGAAATATACAACATGGATCAGATAACTCCTGATAAACCGCTTTTTACCGCCCTTAACATTAGCGATATTTATCCTAATTATGCCATATCTTATACAGATGATACAGGCAATACAAAATGCTTCGGAGTATATGCAAGCAATGATGACTCTATATATTTATCAAAAATAGAACAATACATTCCCGTAGTAAATATAGATAATTCCGGAGAAATAATATCCAATGCACCCGAGTATTTTTCTTTAGTAATTGAAGAATCAAAATATAGTGTAGAAGTGGTAATTTACAGCAATGAAGTCGTAAATAATTTCAAAGTTCTGGCACTGGAATATGTTGACTTTAATTCCGAAAAAGAAATACCTGTTTTTAACGAAAAAGAAATATATTCTTATGATAAATTGTCCCCGGGCTATCCTTTAGTTTTAACATTTGAATTTAAAGGCTCTATGCCTACCTACGGGATATCATATATCGACTTAAACGGCAATACAAGAAAATTCGGTATTGTTCAAAGCGGGTTTGACGGTTCGGCACTATTAACGGAGATCGAATAAAATAATTCAAATTAGTATTTTAGACATATTCCTATGTATTCATCCAAAAAGACGTTTTTTTTTGAGATATCCGCCATAATCTATGTTTGCAGATAGTCTACTTCAATTTGAATTAATTTAAATTAATTTTTTTAATCAGCACCAAAAAAGCAACCGATAATCCACATTTCGGTTGCAGTTTTTATTAGATTTTTTTCTCATTTTTGATAAAGTCATCCATATAATTTGGTGATTTCTTATTCCAAATTTATCATAAATTGTCGTTTTTACGCCGTTACCTCTTTCATTGCTCGCTTATATATTTCAACCTTTTCATTAGCTTCACTTAATGAATTTCCTCTTACACAATAATAAATCTTACATTTAGGCTCCGTACCGCTAGGTCTGATCGCAATCCA
Source organism: Bacillota bacterium (assembly GCA_041856105.1). Taxonomy (GTDB): domain Bacteria; phylum Bacillota_I; class Bacilli_A; order Erysipelotrichales; family Erysipelotrichaceae; genus UBA9076. Next base: position 1,493 of record JBHAFN010000036.1, on the reverse strand, counting down.
AGAACCGTCTTCTAAAAAGTATTTTAAGACATCGGATTGAGTAAAGCCTTCCAACCTGCCTAATTCACCGTTTTCAAATACTTCAAATGTTCCGTAATCCTGCCATTTAACCACTTTAACCCCGGCAATATTATCCAAACGTTCAGTTCTTAAGTTGTTGATAATTTCCTTTATCTTTAAAGCACCCTCCTGCCCTGCCAAAGTAATGGAAGTTTGAGTTTCTACATAATATCCCAATTCATCATATAGTTCATTTAAAACATCAACCAACGTTTTTCCGAGATGCTTATAGAAACAACACGCTTCCGCAAGCATTAAACAAGCCTGAGGCGCATCTTTATCTCTTACAAAAGGTTTAATTAATGAACCGTAGCTTTCCTCATAACCGAACACATACTGTTTAGCATTATTAACTTCATATTTGGCAACCTTTTCACCGATGAATTTAAACCCGGTCAATGTCTTTTCGGTTTCAACATTGTATTTACCGGCAACTTTTTCACCCAAATCACCGGTAACCACCGTATTAAACATTACCGGATTTTCAGGCATTAAGTTTTTAGCCTTAAGTCTGTTGAAAATATATTCGATTAAAATTGCCCCGGACTGATTGCCGGACAAAATTACATACTCCCCTTTATGTAAGACCCCGACTCCCATTCTATCCGCATCCGGATCGCAAACCAAAATCAAATCGGCCTCATTCTTTTCGGCATATTCAATCGCTAATTCATAAGCTTTCAACTCTTCCGGATTCGGGGTAGGAGTGTTGGAAAAGTTCGGATCAAAACTGCATTGTTCTTCAACGTTAATCACCTTATAACCTGCTCTGCCTAAAACTTCATTAACGGGAATGTAAGCCGTACCGTGTTCAGGCGAGAAAACAATCTTTATATTGGATTTATCTTGTTCTGGTTCATATTGAATCGATAAAACATTTTTATAGTACTCTTCATCAACCTCTTTACCGATAACCGTAATCAGCTTTTCCTGATCCAAAGTCAAATCATATTTAATGCTTAATTCGTCTTCAACCGCATTAACATAACCGATTACCACATTGGCAATGGACGGAATTAACTGACACCCTTTTTCATCATAAAGTTTATATCCGTTATATTCTTTAGGATTATGAGAAGCGGTAATCATAATTCCACCGAAACAATTAAAATAACGAACCGCAAAACTCAGTTCCGGAGTAGGTCTGAGGTTTTCAAACACATAGCTTTTAATACCGTAGGAAGCCATTAATTTGGCACTGTCAAAGGCAAATTCCTTAGACATGTGGCGATTGTCATAACCGATTGCCACCCCTCTGTCGGCACCGTTATTTTCTAAAATATATCTGGCAAAACCGGCATTGGCTTTTCTGATGGTATGAATATTAATTCGATTTACTCCCGCCCCAAGAATACCTCTCATTCCTGCCGTACCGAATTCAATATTGGTATAGAATGAATCGTTGATTTCTTTTTCGGACATTTTTTTTAATT
>JBHAFN010000035.1:0-2779 GCA_041856105.1 Bacillota bacterium | reverse complement strand
GAAAAAGTGGAAAAGACAAAAAAATAATTCTACAAGAAAATTTTATAAAAAATTTATCATATATTCCAGTAGAAGGAATAGGAGTAAATACACCGTCTGTTTTTTCTGTATCTATCATCCAAGATTCGAAAAGTCTTTCGATTTTTGTGTCTGGTTGGTATGTAGGACAGAATTTGGTAGATGAATATATTTTGATAGGATACGCAAGTGTCAGTGTTAATGGAAATAATATTGAAACAAAACCTTTACGATATCCTAAGGATCCTTTCATTGCGCAAGGATATCCTTACCGTACTATTGGTGAAGCAAAATTTAATTATCAGTTTGATGCAAAAGATAATGTACAATTAGAATTAAAATTGGGATTAGGAATTGCTGTTGATTTTGGTGTCAATAAAGCTATGTATTGGTATGACAAAGAAAGGATAAATATTAAATGAAATCTATGAATGTAATAAGCTCCATTGTATGGATATTTATGTTATCTTCATGCTCATTTATTGCAAAAGAATGTATTCAAGATGGTTGGCTTAAAGAATCTCTTATTAATTATCATAGTGCAGATAAAATAGAAGTGCTTTATCAAATTGATCAAGTTTTTGATCAATTTGATAAAGCTATTAGCTATAATAAAAAGAATTGGTCAAGTGGGTATTTTCAAAAAACACAATTTGCACGAAAACTTTATTTTATTAGTACATCCTCTTCTTTTATATATTTTAAAACGAAAAAAGAATTTATAAATTATATCTGTACTATATATCAAGACTGGTTTCTACAAAATCCGAATGATATACAGCATTGTGTTCCATATGCAATGACATTATATTTATGCGGAGAGTTTGAAAAAATGAACGAATTGTTACATCTTTATTACAATCCTGATTTGAACTATAATGCTCAAACTATACCGCTAAACGATTTTTATAATTTCATAGCAGGGTATTATCTTGGATTAATTGATATACAAAAATTTAAAAATACCGACTATGAGCGATTTTTCAATCTTGATGATGAAGATATATTAGTGACTTTTGTCGGTTTTTAAATTAAAGCAATATGAATATGGTTAAGCGTATAGAGACAAGCGACATCATAAACTACCGCGACAACACGCATGTGATTACCGACTATCGGTATGACAGCTTCGGAAGGCGCATCCACACGGCGGAGCGTACCAAAAGCGGTATGCGAATTATCTATGACGGGCTTACGTTTGAAGTCGTAAAAGAAGCGGAGACCTACCTCGGCACACGGGGGATAACTTCGAGCGGCAGCGGGCAAGCGAACTTAAACAACTACAACCCGCACGGAAGTGAACACACAAAGGGAACACGGTATTACCACATCCCTGACAATCCGCAAAGCGCACCGACCACACAGCGCGCAATTCCCGCTGACCGCACGAAGGGAGTACGCACCTACCTATACCTGAACGGAGAGCGGGTAGCAATTAACAACCTGTATAATACCAACCACGGGCAGTACTACTACGGAGCGGACATCTTAGGCAGTGTGAAGTTTGTAACCGGACAAGCAGGGCAGGAGCTCAAGCGCATTGAGTATGATGTGTTCGGGGGTATCTACAAGGGAGCTTCGCCGTATGGGTTAGAGACGGGGTATACGGGTAAGCCCTATGACAGTGTAACGGGGTTAAGCGACTACGGGTTTAGGGATTACTCACCGGCATACGCACGGTTTATCACGGAAGACCCCATCAGGGACGGGGAGAACTGGTTTGCTTATGTGGGCAATAATCCAGTGAATTGGGTGGATCCGTGGGGATTGGAGATTACCTTACATAAAGGTTCAACGCTTCGGTTTATGGAAGGCGGCGATTGGGAGTATGACAGCGTATATGCATTCCAGCGAACAGGTCTTGATAAGTCGTTTATCGGAAAAACACTGAATTATCTTGGTATCCGTGATAATGGGCGTAAATTACTTGGTAAAGTTGAGTATGACTACGATAATACCTATTTGAATACGGAAGGACATCTTGATGTTGCACATGATAGGTATCGCATAAAAGACATACATACGGGCAAAGACAAAGGCGGACTATATGTTACGGCACGGGAAGATGCAAAGAATGAAAACAAAGTAAAAATAGGACAATTTATCGGGAGTGTTGCAGCAGATGCAATAACCGGAAAGGGCTTGATAAAGGGTGCAATAGCAGGAAAAAACGTTTTAAGGAAAGTAACTTCTGCGCTTTCGAAGGCTTACAAACCAACCCCTACAGGTGTACTGATGACTACAGGTTTTGCCATTGGTACTGCAACTGAAGATACAACGGTTCAAGATGTTGCGCTGTCGATGATACCGGGAGTAGGAAGCGTTGGAGCCTATAATGCGTGGCTTGATACAATGTTTAAGGATACTTTAATAACGAATAGCAACTTATTAAAGGATGTTCCTACTAGTAAAAAAAATAGATAAGGGTTGATTATGAGTATGAAGTTAATCGGCTCGATACTGGTAGATATGGGAAATATAGCATTGGTAGCAGCATTAGCACTTTACCGTTGGTATATAAAGCCTGAAATGAATAAATTAAATCTTCCATTTTGGCAATACATGCTTTTTATGGGTGAGATTATGTACTGGAAGACATTTTCTGACTTTAAGCATCGATTTTTATTAGTACTTGCATATATTCTGTTGCCGTTAGGATTAGTCCTTCTAGCTATTGGAGGAGGATGGTTAGGCGGAGCTCCTTTTTTTTGGTGGTAATTATTTCCCCCATAACCAGTTACGGCGGTATGGGGGGATGCCT
>JBHAFN010000034.1:0-3980 GCA_041856105.1 Bacillota bacterium | reverse complement strand
TTGTTTTTGTTATTGATCAACCAAAAATCACCTTGATTTTGTCCGACCACCTCCAACAATCCATAACCGTAATTTTTCACAAAAAAGAAAACTGTTTGAAGTTGCCACAGTAAAATTTTCTCTTCGTTCATCTTTACTCCAACTCCTTAATAACTTCTTCAAAATATAAAGGCAATTTGCTTTCCACAACTATTTTCTCACCGCTTGTCGGTTGGATAAACTCTATTTTTAAAGCATGCAACATCTGACCGTTAGTATCTTTGCGGGTATTTTGATAGCTGTATTTATCATCACCTACAATAGGATGTTTAATATACTGCATATGAACCCTTATTTGATGAGTTCTGCCGGTTTCCAGTTGACACTCAATTAAGGTATAATTCATAAATCTTTTTAAAACCTTAAAATGAGTAATCGCCGGTTTACCGTTTATATCGGTTACCGCCATTTTTTGACGATCATTTTTACTTCTTCCGATAGGAGCGTTTATCGTACCGGTTTCATGCTCGATTACGCCATGAACCAAAGCGATATATGTACGATGACAGCTTCTATGCTTAATTTGTTCGGCAATTTTTTGATGAGCATGATCGTTTTTACAAACGATAAGACAGCCGCTGGTGTTTTTATCGATACGATGAACTATTCCCGGTCTGATTTTATCATCCGCATTTGACAAATTGTTCAAGTGAAAAAGTAAGGCGTTAACCAATGTTTTGCTGTAATTACCCGCCGCAGGATGAACCACCATGCCCTTTTCTTTATCAATAACCAACAAATCGTCATCTTCATACAAAATATTTAATTTAATATCTTCGGGAAGTATATCGTCTATATTAACTTTAGGAATCCTTAAAACAATCAAATCGTTCAATTTGACTTTATAATTGCTGTTGACAATTTCATCGTTAACCGAAACTTCATTATTCTTAATTAACGCCTGAATTTTACTGCGGGATAATTCCTCTTGAACGCTGCTTAAATATTTATCAATTCTAATCCCTGCGTTATCGGTTACTACAAATTCCAATTTATCCATTTGCTTTTTCCTTTTCATTAAATGTTGAAAGCAACAACAAGCCTACTCCGATACACAATGAAGAATCGGCGATATTAAAAATGGGAAAGTCATATCCGAAGATATAAAAATCCAAAAAATCAATCACATACCCTAATAAAGCCCGATCGATCAGATTACCTATCGCTCCGCCCAACATCAATAAAACGCTTATTCTGACCAATTTGCCTTCATTTTTATTCTTAAATAACCAATAAACCATCGCTGCGGACACAATAAATGAAATAAAGGTCAAAAAAAACGTATTTCCTTCCAAGATACTCCAAGCCGCCCCGGTATTTTTGGCGTAAGTAATATAGAAAAAACCTTTAATTATTTCTATCGGTTTGTGTAAAGCCAAATTACCCGCCACAAAATATTTGGTAACTTGGTCAAATATAATAATGCTTAATACAATCACATAATCTTTAATTTTCATAAAATCACCTTCATCATTATAACATGAATAAAAAAGGAGTAAAAATTAAGTGAATTAATATTTATTATATAAAGAAAACCAATAAAATATCTTATTTTTCAACATCAAAACAATATGAAAATTCAAAAGTTTAATCAATATCCAATTTATTAAACTTTTCCTTATCGACGATTACTATTAATAAATCATTTTCTTCAATTGTGTAGTTCGGATCAAAATTAATTAATAATTCGGCTTTAGGATTTTTTCTAATCCCGATAATATTGATTCCGTATTTACTTCTTAAATCCAATTGAGCCAAAGTATGGTTTGCCCACGATTTATACGCCGAAATTTCCACCACGCTATAATTGTTGTCAACGTCGATTAAATCGACAATCTTGGTTGAAATCAATTGCTTGGCAACTCTGATACCCATTTCTTTTTCAGGACTGATAACTCTATCCGCCCCGATCTTCTCTAAAATCTTGGTATATTTTTTGTTTTTCGCCTTTGCCACAATCTGACTGACGTTAAGTTCCTTAAGATTTAATATCGCCATTATGCTGTCTTCCAAATGACTTCCGGTCGCCACTATCGCACAATCGACATCCTTAACACCCGCAGAACGCAGCTGTTCCAAATCGGTAATATCCGCACAAACGGCGCTGGCCACCTCATCCACAACCCTTTCCACACAATTTATATCTTTATCAATCGCAATTACATCATAATCATAACTTGCTAAAGTGGTCGCTATTGTAGATCCGAATATTCCCAAACCCAAAACGGCATAACTTTTTTTATAACCCATCTTCTTTTACCCTATTAACACATCTTCTTGTGTATACCTTATCATTTCTTTCTTGATTGATGCTTTGGAAAGAGTTGAAAGAATAATCGTAATCGGTCCGACTCTGCCAATATACATCATTAACATAATAACAATCTTTCCGACAACTGACAATGACGCGGTAATCCCCGTCGATAATCCGACCGTTCCGATTGCCGAAATGGTTTCAAACAATAAAGCGATAAAACTATGTGCTTCATCGGTAATTAACAAAACAAATACGGAAACGATAACCAAAACCATATAAACGATAAACACGATAAAAGCCTTATTCACTATAGCTTGATTAATTTCTTTTTTACTGTAATTAATATAATTTCTGTTATTATAAATCGACTTTAACGACAACAACAAAACCCCCAGCGTAGTTGTCTTAATTCCTCCGGCGGTACCTCCCGGAGAACCGCCGATAAACATTAAAATACACATCATCAACAATGTGGAATTTCTTAAACTGCCGATTGGTAAATTACTGAATCCCGCCGTTCTTAATGTAACGGAATTAAACAAAGAAACAATTATTTTATCGACAAAATTTAAGTGTTTTATTGCGGCGTCATTTTCTAAAACAAGAAACACAAAAGCCCCTAAACCGATTAATATAGCAGAAATTTTTAACACCAACTTTGTATTAAGCGTAAAGTGATGACTGATTTGTTTAAAAGATTTTTTAGTTTTAAAAATACTTAACAGTTCAAACCAAACCGTAAATCCCAAACCGCCGATGATAATCAAAGTGCAAACGACAAAATTAACGATAATATCCGTTTGATAAACTTCTAAGGAATTTAAAGAAAAATTATCAATGCCGGCATTACAAAATGATGAAACCGCCAAAAACAAAGCATTAAAAATCCCCTTAAAAAAACCGAAATCGGGAATAAATCTGAAACACAAAATTATAAATCCCAAACCCTCAAATATAAAAGTATATTTGATAATACTGAAAATAAATTGAGGAATGTTATCCAAATTAGCCTTACTCAAAGAATCCTGAACCAATTTCTTTTCCGCAATAAACAAATGTTTTTTAGCCATGGATAAAAACAAAATAAAGAAAGTCATCAAACCCAACCCGCCTATTTGCATTAACAAAATAATGATAATATGCCCGAAAAAAGAATACTGATTGGCAACGTTAACACTCAGTAAACCGGTAACGCAGGTAGCGCTTACCGCCGTAAATAAATGCTCAATGAAAGGAACTTTTTCACCGACATTGGAAATGGGTAAACTCAAAAGAATTGCCCCGATAAATATTGCCAAAGCAAAGCTTAAGGAAAGCAATCTGGTCGTATTTATACCCTTCATCATTCTTTCTCTGATCGTTTCGTAATTAAACATATTGCCCTTTCTAAAGTACAAATGTAATTATATTCCTTTAAAAATATATTGCAATTAATTATGCATATTTGTCTATATGTGGTAAACTTGCTAGGTTAAAGGAAAAAAATAAATGAAATTTAAAGAATTAGGTTTATCGACAACCACATTAAAAGCGATAGAAGATTTAGGATATAACGAAGCGACTTATATTCAGAAATCATGTATTCCCGTTATTTTAAACAACAAGGATGTTTTAGGACAATCCCAAACCGGAACGGGAAAAACCGCCGCATTCGGATTACCGCTAATTGATAAAATCGTTAAGT
>JBHAFN010000033.1:0-14360 GCA_041856105.1 Bacillota bacterium | reverse complement strand
TTACAAATTTAATTTTATCCAATACAGGTTCCAATGTTTTTAAATTTCCGGCATAAGTAAGTAAATCCAACACCACAATTTCATCATGAGGATGTTTTTCCAATAAGTAATAAACAAAATTACTTCCGATAAAACCTGCCCCTCCGGTAACCAATATTTTCATTTAATCTCCTCCTTAATTCTCTCAACCTCTAAAGCAATACCTTCTTTTAAACCGGTTACAACATTAAAACCGGTTAAATATTTTAATTTATCATTAGCCAAAACTATGGACTGAATAATAGGCACATTTATATTACAACGTTCAATTTCTATTTTTTCACCGGTTAAATTTTCAATAATATCAATAACTTCTTTTAAGCTGTAGCCGATTGCGGAAGATATATTTACGACATCGTTATTAATATCATTAATTATTAACCGCTCAATCGCATTAACAAAATCATCGATGTAAATATAATCTCTTACACTGTGTTCATCCGCCCACAAATAAAATAATTTATGTTGTAAAGCACATTTAATCAATATACCGATAACTCCTTGTAATTTACCGGGTTCAAATTCACCGCCATAAGGATTGGTCGGTCTTAATATTAAATAATTTAATTCGCTTTCTTTAAGCATTTCTTCTAAAATAAATTTACTTCTGGCATAAACGCTTAACGGATTTAAAAGATGAGTTTCACTTATCGGCTTAAAGCTTTCTCCATATATGGTTCCTCCGCTGGACAGCATAATAAATCTTTTAATATTTTTGTTAATCAATACATTGAACAGTTTGTTATATTTACTTCTTACCAAATCAATTTTACTTTCGTCTTCTTCGGTATTGGAAATTAATGATATACAATCTATTAAAATACAATCGTCAAGATTTTCCCGACTTAAAGCATTAACATCAAATACATCGATCTCTTTAAAGTTATCCGTTTTATCACTGTAATAATTTTTTAAACCCCAAATCTCGCAATCATATTTTTCTTTAAACACTTTATTGATATTAAACCCGAGATAACCGCAACCTAAAATAACAACTCTCATTCCAAGTCCTTGTTATATGTGGTATGCAGATTACCGCTCGCCACGTTTCTTAAATGTTGCCCATAATTACTTTTACCATAAAGATCAGCCGCCTCTAAAAGTTCATCCTTATTAATCCATTTGTTATAGTAAGCAATTTCTTCAGGAACGGATATCTTAATTCCTTGGACTTCTTCAATGGTTTTTACGTAATTTGTGGCTTGAGATAAAGATTCTATTGTTCCGGTATCCAACCATGCAAATCCTCTTCCGAAAAGTTCACAATCCAACTCATTGTTTTCTAAATAAATTTTATTCAAATCGGTAATTTCATATTCCCCTCTGGCACTCGGCTTCAGGTTTTTAGCATATTCAACCACCTTATTGTCATAGAAATACAAGCCGACCACCGCATAATTACTTTTAGGTTGTTTAGGCTTTTCTTCTAAAGACAAAACTTTACCTCTTTCATCAAATTCCACCACTCCGAATCTTTCCGGATCATGTACATATTGACCGAATACGGTAGCTCCGCTTTTCTTGTTTCTGGCTCTTTTTAATATTTCGGCAAACTTATTACCATAAAAAATATTATCGCCAAGTATCATACAGACATTATCATCTTTAATAAACTCTTCTCCCAAAACAAAGGCTTGAGCTAACCCGTTTGGAACTTCTTGTATCTTATAGCTCAAACTAATACCGAATTGGCTCCCGTCCCCTAATAATCTTTTAAAATTATCAATATCCTGAGGAGTTGAAATTATTAAAATCTCCTTTATTTGAGCAAGCATTAAAGTTGACAACGGATAATAAATCATCGGCTTGTCATAAATCGGCAACAACTGTTTTGAAGTTACCTTGGTAAGTGGATAAAGCCTTGTGCCACTTCCTCCGGCTAATATTATACCTTTCATTTTTTTCCTCCGCTTCACATACTGTATTATAACAAATACAGACACTTAAAAAAAGCATGACTTAATCATGCTTTTTAAAAAATCCTATTGCTACCGCTCCCGGTCCGGCATGCACGCCTATAACCGCTCCGATTTCATATACCAAAGTAATTTTATATCCTTTTTCTTCCAACAATTTCTTTAATTCCAAAGCTCCGCTTTCCTCCTTGGTATATCCGATAAATAACGGTTCATCAGAATCGATTTTATGAGATAAAGCTATTTCCAAAATAGTTTGAATCATTTGTTTGCGACCTCTGGTTTTCGTAATTACTTCAAGTTTTCCGTCTTTCACTCCGATTATCGGCTTTATTTTTAAAAGAGTTCCGGCAAATCCGGCAACTTTAGAAAGTCTTCCTCCTTTAACAAGATATTCCAAAGTATCAAATCCCGCACATAACACCGCTCTGTCTTTTATGGAATTAATTGTCGAAATAATTTCTTCAAAAGGCTTACCCGCATCTCTTAACTCTACGGCTTTATATAACAATAATTTTACCGGTAAAGCGGCGGTCATGGAGTCGATAATTTCAATTTTATTTTTAAAGTCCATGCCGGCAATTTTGGCACTTTGAGCAGTGCCGCTTAACTCGCCGGAAATATTTATACAAATTATTTCATCGTCCGTTTCGGCATATTTCTTAAATACATCATAAAATTGCGAAGGAGCAGGCTGCGATGTGGTCGGATAATCCTTTTCTTCCAATAACTTATAAAAAGTTTTTGGGTCAAGTTCAACACCGTCTAAATAACTTCTATCTTTAAATACAACATTTAAAGGAACAACATCAATATTTAAATCTTTTATTTCCTGAGCTGTTAAATCAGCTGTTGAATCAGTAACAATTCTAATCATCTTATTTTCTCCTATTTTTAATACAAATGGGATTATATCATACTTAATTTGATATTCAAAATTATATTATTTAAATTATTTGTAAGAAAAATGAGTTGTTTTACTTGCGGTTTACAATAATCCTTTTTTTAACAACTCATTAATTTAAAATTTATTTCATTCAGAAATTACTTTACCATAATTACGATATAAGTCATTTTCCAAGTAATTACGGTTGAGGAGTATCGGTCGGAGTTTCAGTTGGGGTGTCGGTCGGGGTTGGAGTCGGAGTTGGCGTATCGGTTGGAGTTTCGCTTGGAGTTGCGGTCGGAGTTGGCGTTTGCTCAACCGGACGATAAGTTACCGTTACGTCAACATTTGATGTGGCAGTGCCTTGCACAACCCCCGTATCGGGAGTATAGCCGTTAATTGTAGGACTGGTAACCGAATAATTACCGTTTTCATCGGTAGTTCCGTTATAGGTTTGGTGAGCTTCACTTCCATCGGCATATTTATACCTGATAATCACATTATATTTAGCCCCCTGTGTAGCTACCCCCGCTCCTGCCACTTCTACAGTTATTTCACTGACATTCGATACCTTTATACCTGCTCTGACACTTTGAGAAATAATCGTATTTTCACTGTATCCGCCACATGCCCCGCTTGCACAGTCAACCTTATTTATATGAACGGTAATTCCTCTGCTGCTTGCCCATGAAACAATTGTATCTACGCTTTTTCCAACAAAGTTTAATACGGTATCAGGTATTTCATCAACCACTCTTGCTTCAGAATAAGTTTCGTTGGAAATTGTCGGAGCTGTAAATACCCAGTTTGCATCCCAACGATAAGTTGTCGGAGCAGATATTTCAGAATCAACCTGTAAATTTCTTAAGATCGCTTCCCGATTATCTTTAATGGAGCCTTCGTATAATCTGACAATCGATAAAGTTAATTGCAATCCTTCATTCCAAATTCCCGAATTATAACCGGTAACTCTTGAACCTTGTATTTGAATAACGTTTTCCAAATGAGCGTCATCATAATAACGCCCGGCTTTTTTCATTACATGATTGAATAAATCGATCAGTTGATTTTGAGTGAGATTTGTTGAAACGTTATTGCCCGCCGCATCTAAAACACTCAACAATTTATTTAAATCGGCAGTACGCATAGCCTTGGTTAAAATTGCTTTGATAACCTGTTGTTGATTCGCCTGCCTTTGATTATCTCCCGAGGCATACAAATGTCTTTCTCTGGCAAAAGCTAATGCCTGTTCGCCGTTTAACGGCACATCCGTACCCGCAGGAACCCAAACCGTATAATGTCCTCTTTGACTTGAAGAACTTTGACCGACAAATTCATACGGATTGTTAACTACGATACCGCCCAAGGCATCAACCATTTCTACTATTCCTTTAAAATTACTTTCAAAATAATAATCTATATCAACACCCATCAGCTTGGAAACCGTATCGATCGTACACTGCCTGCTTCTGACTCTGGCATGTCCAAGCTTATCCGATGATTGTCCGCTATAACAGGCAATAGGCACATAAGCATCACGAGGTATGGAAGTCATCGTCAATTTCATACTGACCGGATTAAACGAAGCTAAAATAATCGCATCACTTCTTCCCTCATCAACTCCTAAAACCAAAACGGTAAACGGCTCTTTAGTAATATCCTTATCTGAAGTTGAGGTTGTTTCTATGGAAACGGAGCTTTCAAATGTCGCAATCGCTTTAGTCATATCTAAAAGCTCGCTGTAGCCGTCGTTAACTTCAAATATTCCCACATAATTACTAGGTAATGCCGCCACATCAATATCACCGTTAAACAAACCCATCAACAGTTCGTTATTGTCGTTATACTCAACATAAGATACCGAGATATTTTTATTGGTCAATTCATTTTGTGCCAAGGTGCCGTTGGTACTTCCGACTACAATCCCCACCGTTTTACCTTCCATATCTTCAACACTTTCGATATTGAAAGTTCCCGTTTCCGAATAAACGACGAAACTTGTTTCCACCGTTTCGGTAACTTCCCCGGTTTGAAAAATCTTATTAAGATTGGCATTTACTTTCATAACCGCATAAGTACCGTAACCGGCAAACCCCGCCAACAAGACACCGAGAATTATTAAAACATTAAATGCGGAGGACTTTTTTGTCCTGACCGTATAAACATAAATAAAATTTAACAACAACAAGATTAACAACATGGCGATATTTATAAAGATAAATATCGACTTGCTGAAATTACTGAACTTGTTTAAATTCAAAAAGATATATGCAAATAAACAGTTTGTAAAAATTACCACAATGCCGAAGATGATATTAAACAAAGACATATCTCTTTTTATTTTTTTAGACTTGCTTTTAACATTCCTCATCAGAAATACCTCCTTTTTTAATCCGCAGATTCGGAACTTTCCGAATCCCAATCATCAAACATTGAAACTATTTCATAACGTCCGTTATTATCAATAATTGTAAAATGACCAATCTTTTGAAACTTATTAACATCTATCTTATCGGATGCTTTATATGTCCACTCTACATCCAAATAATAAGTTTTATATTCTTTACCGTCAATTACATAAGGTACGGCATCAAGTGCCGGAGCGGAAGTTACCGTTTCAACTTCTATAAGGTTTTCTCTTCCGTATTCGGCGATATATAAATCTAAATCTTCATAAAATTTATAACGGTTTTCTTCAGAAAAACTGGTGAATTTAGGACCGTATACATACTGTAATCCTCCCACTTCATAATTACCGTCTTTATTTGTCCATGTAAAATGATCAATTACAAAACATCTTGCCACATACTCGGCAATCACATACGGATCACCCGCTTTAATTGCCGCAGTAAGCTCTTTAAAATTATCTCTTAACAACGTGGTCGGATTGTTTCCGATTTCATAAAGAGAATTGGAAATGGAGCTGTTTTTATCAAGCTCCAATGTGGAATCGGAAGCCGCCGATGTCTTACTGACGACATTAAAGACATTGTAAATAAATACAAAAACCATTAATAATGAAATAACCAGTACCGAAAGGATTAATATTCCGTTAGTATGTTTCTTTTTATTTTTCATCGCAGTCATACTATTTAAAACCTCCCCTATTCATATATTTTTCTAACTATATAGTTAGGTCTTTTTTTAACTTCCATATATGTCTTTGATAAGTACTCACCGATAATCCCCAAGGCCAAAAGCTGAATTCCTCCCAAAAACATAATAATGATAATCATGCTCGGCCATCCGGCAACCGGATCTTTAAAGATTAATGTTCTTACAAACACAAATATAACCATTATAAAAGTAATAAAGGAAATAAACAAGCCCAGTAAGGTTGCCATTCTAAGCGGCGCAATGGTAAACGCAACAATTCCGTCTATGGCATAGGCAAATAATTTCCAAAATGACCAGCTGGTTTCTCCCGCCACTCTTTCCACATTTTCATATTCCAAATATACCGTTTTATAACCTACCCAGGCAAAAATCCCTTTAGAAAAACGATTATATTCTTTTACTTCCAGGATGGAATTAACCACCTCTCTTTTCATCATTCTGAAATCTCTTGCCCCGTCAACTATTTCCACTTCACTGAATTTATTAATCAGTTGATAAAACTTTCTCGCAAAAAAGGATCTGATTTTAGGTTCTCCTTTTCTGGTAACTCTTCTTGTGCCGACAATATCGATGTCTTGAGTTTCCATTATTTCCAACATTTTAGGAATAAAAGAAGGAGGATCTTGTAAATCCGCATCCATTACCGTAATATAATCGCCTTTACATGCTTCCAAACCGGCTAAAAGTCCGCTTTCCTTTCCGAAATTTCTGGAAAAATCGATAACTTTCACATGCCCTTTATGTAATTCATATAATTTTCTTAATTCTTGAAGCGTGTTATCTCTTGAACCGTCATTCACAAAGATAACCTCATATCCAATTTTAAGTTCTTCACACACTTTAGAAGTCTCATCATAAAATAATGAAACCGTTTCTTGTTCGTTATAACACGGAACTACAATAGATAAAAGTTTCATGAATACCTCCACAATAACAATATTATACGATACTAAAATTTAATTGTATATTAGAAAAAGGAGAAGTGAACCGTAACGATTCTTAATATTTCTTAATATTTTCAGGTTTATTTAACACTAATATTTAACATCCATAATTACATATTTATCGTTTTCATAGACGATATCCGCAATTTCCCTAAGCTTTAAATAAAGTTCAATATAAGTGTTTTCATCCAATAAAATCACTTGATCTTTTCGTAAAATCATATAATCAATATGATTATCTACAACCAATTCATTCATTCTTTCATAATCGGGAAGGGTATTATAAACTACCTGTCCGACAAAATCTCTAGGGAAAAATATATTTAAAAGTTCACTTGGCGCCGCTTTTTTTACTTCGTTGTATTGATCGGCGACTCTGGTATCAAAAACGCTGAACACCAGCTCGATATTATTGATATAAGCTTTAGTGGAAGATACTTGCGTCAATACAATCTTGCGTTCATTATTTAATATTTCCTTGAATTTTTTAAAAAGTTCCAACTCGCTGTCGGTTATACGATAATAAGGATTATAATCTTCGCTTGCGATCATTCCTGCGGAATAATTATTTTTAAATTGGTTAAAGCTGAAAGGCAAGACCAATATGATAAGCCCGACGCAAAGAATTTTATCAAAATATTTATTAAATTTAATCTCCGTAATAAACATTGCCAAAGTAGTTAAATTAAAGATCAATTCAAATAAACGATAAAATACGAAATTGGTCAAAAAACGAATAATAAAAGGAGTAACTAACGGATTAATAAAGAAAACAATCAATATCAGTAAAATCTTTTTAAATTCATCTTTGTTTTTAAACAAATAAATGATAAATACCGTCCATAAAGCTAAAGTAGGATAAAAAACATGTTTATGATAATAAGAAAAGTAATCGTGAACCATGTCATATGCGCTGTGATCATTAAAGAAATAGCTATAAGGATAGATTGAATTTAATTGAATGAAATAAGAGCTGATTATTAAAACAAACAATGTAATTATTATGATTACCTGATGAACTTTAAAAAAACAAGGATAATCGATTAATTTATAAACACTGAAATAATATATTGAAATTATGCAAATTATTAAAAGCGGATAAAAAATACCTTTATCCAAAAAGATTAACGAAGTATACAGCAATATAGGAATATAACCTAATAATGTAAACAAGCAGGCGCTTTTGTCTTTTTTAAAGATAAAATATATAAGCAAAGATGCCATGCAAAAAAGCCCCATAAATGCGCCGGAAGAGCTGACCGCAATCAAGCCGGAAAACATTATACCGGTAAGAATTAATAATTTATTATCCCTTTTTTGAAAATATTCATATAAGATTAAAAATGCCAAAGACACTCCCATAACCCGATATGAATTTCCGATAAAAGCCAAAGCATAATGATAATATTTAAAAAAGATAAAAGAAGCTATCGTTAAAAACAATAAAGTTTTATATATATCGTTTTTAAGAACTCTTTTTATTATGGTAATTAAAGTAATTCCAAACAAAGACAAATATACTGTAGTAGACGCATAAAAATAAATCGGCGTTGTCATTGTCTCGGAAATATTTAAATTTCTTACCAGCTTTAACAACATCGAAAACAAGGCATAAAACGAACCGTAATCATAAATAAAATCAAGATCGGAAACCTTTCCGCTATAGAAATCCATTCCGCCGTATGTAAGCTTGGAAGAATTTTCATTTACCATGGAAAGATAAAATGTCGAATCCAAATAGCTTTCCCCTAAAGTATAGTTTTGAATTCTGATTAAACATATAACCAAAATAATTATTCCGAATATTAAAGATATCAAATCATTTCTATCCGGTTTTAAAGAAATTTTTAAAATAAAAGAAGAACCTACTATTAAAATCATTACCAACAAATAAGTAACCAGCATTATTTGGGTATTAATGCCTAACGCCACCAAAAAATAAGTAAAAAACTGTAAAATACCTAAAAAGCCGAAAAAGCCTATAGAGATAAAGCTGTAATTTTCTTCTTTTAAAAAGAAATGTTTGATCAGCCTGCCGCTAAAATAAGCTGTACACAATATTAATAAAGATATAAAAATTATCGCAAGCATTATTAACCTCACTCAACGGCATAGTATACGGCATAAAGTGCCGTATTAATCCCGACCGGTTCCAGTTTGGTAAATCTCGAAGAACCAAACAGCCAATTTTTAACCACATTTAAATCCATCTCATGAGCCACATAAACCACCGCTTTCTTATACATGAAGAAATCGGCTTTAAGTTGTCTTGCCTCTTCGGAATTGTTCATCAAATAAATGTTTTCATATTCTCTAAATTCAAAGGCATTTACGTTAATGTAATTGGAATCCCAATATTGATCGGAATAAACTATTAATAAATCCCCATAATGCGCCTTGGCATAAGATACGGGATTTTGATAATCCTTTATATAAATTGTCGGAAACCCCGCCGAAATAATTAAACCTAAAGTTAAAATAAGCTTAATTTTTAAATTTTTAATTACCACATATGAGCTTGATATAAACCCGCTTATAAAGATGCCATCAATCGGAACCATATATCGATGAGTTACAAAACTGCTTGTTTTTCCGATTAAAAGAAAATACATCAACCCGGTAAACAATAATGAAAAGTGTTTTAAATTAAGTTTTTTGGATTTTATTGCCAATATGATTAAACCGACAATAAAAACGGCTGTAAACAATTTAAACGGACTGTATTCCAAATATTTTGTATATCTGCTTAAAGTGTTTACGGAATCGTTGAAATTGTTAACGGCATTAACGCTGTGAGGGTTGTTCAACCAATGGTTTATTGCGGAGGGAAAGATTAATAAAGCGATAATTATACCCGCAAGTACGCTGACACAATATAAAATTAACTGTTTGTATTTCTTCTTAAATAACAAATATAACCCTACCGTCAAACTGATAAAGAAATAAATAACATAAGAATAATAATGAGTTAAGCAACCAAGAGCACAAATTAAAGTTATTAAATAATAATGTTTTCCCCTTAATCGATCATCATCAAAAAAATCAATCGCCAAGTACGCAAACAAAACTCCAAGTAACCCTACCAAAGGATACATTCTGATAAAAGCGACATAATTAAGTACTGTAGGATTAATTACATAAACAAGCATAACCAAGAAAGACAGTAAATAATCGCCAGATAATTTATAAGACAGTTTTTGGACGACAACGGCGGTCAACAAGTAAAAAATGATATTGGGAATATATCCGTACCAATATGATAAAGCGGGAGAAAAGAAAGAACATATGATATGGATAATCAAATAGTATAACGGCGGATGGCAATCCAAAGCCTGATTAAGCCAGACGTTTTTAAAATCAAAAGGATTATCGATTACCGCAAAGCGATAAAATTCCTGATTATTAATCCAACCCAACACTTCATGGGATACCCAGCCTCCGGGAGTGTTTGCCAAAGAAAAAGACAGCATATCATCAATTAAAAATTTATTCGCATGATATCGGCAAGTTATAACGGCTAAAACAAGCCCGATAAACAATATACATGTTAAGACAAGGTTTCTGTTTAATTTCTTCTCTAAAAATTTCATCTTTATTCCCAATTCTATTTCCCAACTAATTATAACAAAAAACTATATCGAAAATTCAATATAGCTATAAAGTATTGCTTTTTTCACTTTTTTGATAAAAATAATTAATGAATTTCGCAATCGGCTTCGGCCAAAATTTCTCAAACATAATTAAATCCTGCGGACTGCGGGTATTGGCGTTTATTTCTCTTGAAGTATGAGTATCTTGATGAACACGATGCCCCATTAATGATTTAGGTACCAAAATAAACTTTTTACCTTTTATTTTAGCTAACTGCAGCCAACCGTACCAGTCGGAATTACCGTTTAACTGATCGTTTACAAAAACGGAATTTGAATGAATATTTTTCTTACAGAAAGTTACCGCCGGACAACAAATGGCGTCGCCCAGACAAATAACGGATTTTTTGATTATCGGGCTTCCCGCCCAAAATCTTAAGCGTAAAGGGGACAACAATATCCTTTTAATATTTAAAAGCTGATTGGAATAAACTCGTTTGGCGTTTCTGATCTCAAAATAATCCGTAAAGATTATTTGCGCTTCAGGTTCACTCCTGTATGCCTTAACCACTTCCAAAGAATAATCATGATCATAGGTGTCGTCCTGATGAGCGACCGTTACCAGTTCCGTTCTTCCCGCATTCCAAGCAAAATCAAAATCAACGGCATTTCCGCCTCCCTTAATTTCATTGACCACAACTTCCAAATTATATTTTTCAGCCATATTTCTGATATATTCATTATCTGTGGAAGTGCCGATTAAAACATGGCTGGGATAGTCCTGATTTAAAACCGATTTAATACACTCTTCCAAATATTCGGACTCTTTATAAGCCAATACGACATATGTATGAATAATTTCCTCTTTTTTCTCGCTCATGGAACCCTCCCTAATATTTAAAGTTATTGTCAATATCCTCTAAAGACGGATTGTTTAAATCTCTCTTGGACAAAAATAATTCACCGTCATAATACTTCTTATAATCAATATTGACCTTATCATAGGCTAAACCCCGATCAAAGTCTTTATTGAACACATTATCAACCTTATAATTATACTCCGAATTATCTTCTAAAACCAGCACTCCGTGCGCAAATCCTTTCGGAATCAAAACCAACTTCGGCTCATTACCCTCCAGTTTTATTAAGACGCTTTGTCCGTAGGTCGGACTTCCCCTTCTCAAATCTACGCTGATATCCAAAATTTTTCCTTTTGTGCATCTGATCAGTTTGGATTGAGCATAAGGTTCTTTTTGAAAATGAAGTCCTCTTAAAGTACCTTTTTTGACGGTTGTTGAACAATTATCCTGAACAAAATCATTGTTCAAACCGATTTTTTCAAAGGAATTTTTATTATATATTTCCATAAAAAAACCACGTTCATCTTCATGTTTAGTAAGTTCTATAACCTTAACAGCATCCAAATATGTTTCAATAACTTTCATAATCAACTCCGTTTAAAAATTATATCATGAATTCATATAATTGCCTATAAACCGTTAAATCATAATTTTGCCGATTATGATGAAACAACCCTTATAAATACTCGTGATTTTACCTGTATTATCAAGTATTTCCCCGATCGGTTTTAATCAATAATTTTGAATAAACCGCTTAAACGTTTTCCGAAATTATATGGCGAAATATCCAAGCAAAAAACATGATATTCCAACTGCGTACCAATTTAAAATATTTATTTTTCATACCACCCAAATCATTTAAATAATGATTTTTATTCCAAGCGGGAAATTCTTTATTCAACAAATCCCAACCTAAAAGAATGGTATTTCTTCTGTCGTTTCTATCTTTAATTCGGGAGCTTCTTAAAAAACTGTTTCCTAAAAAGAATTTAATATGCAAATATTCCAATTCGGCATAATATTGTTCATAAAAATTATTTTGTTTAAAATAATCGACGATTATTTTAAAAACGGTAATCATATTTTTAACCTGTTCATTGTTTGTATGAGTGATGCTTGTTTTATGTTGTATATAAGATACAAAAGCTTCATCAACAAAAACAACTTTATTTAAGTGAGGAGTTAAGCAATATAAAAAGCAGGCGTCTTCATATCTGTTTCCATCCGGAAACTTTAAATTAAGTTCTTTGATTAAAGAGGTACGATATATTTTATTCCAAAGAGTTGCGAAGAGTTTTACCATCATTTCCTTACCGGGAAGATAAGGCCCCTCTTTTTCCAATCTTTCTTTTCCATCATAAACCCAAATAAAATCGGACACCGCCATATCGGCATCTTCCTCTTCGGCTTTACGATATAATTTTTCAAACATATCCTTTGTTGTATAATCATCGCTGTCCAAAAACCCGAAATATTTCCCTTTAACTAAAGACAGCCCTAAATTTCTTACCGCCGCAATGCCTTTATTATCCTGATGATAAACTCTTATAAGATCGGGATACTTGTTTTTATACACCTCTATTACTTCCCTGCTGTTATCGGTAGAACCGTCGTTAATCACAATTATTTCCATACCGTCCAAAGTCTGATTAACTAATGAATCCAAAGCCTTGGAAATGTATTTCTCGCAGTTAAAGCACGGAACAATCACGCTGAGCTTAATCATTGATTACTCCGTTAACTTTGTTTAATAACACCCCGCTCAACAATGCCATAAACATCGTGGTTACAAATTGATCAAGCGTATGCCCGCTTATATAGGCACAACCAAGTCCCGTAACCAAAGAAAAGCCGTAAGTAATTATTTCCAAATTTAAAAATTCTTTAAATTTACGTAATATCTTATAAACACCATACAATACCAGTCCAATCCAAGGCAAACAGGTTAAAGTCATTCCGACATAACCTAAAGTATAAATTTGTTGAAGAAAATCCTGTTCAAGGACAATCGAACCGTTCATAAAGGTCGAATACCCCATTCCAAGCATTTTTTCACCGGGACTAACCAAAGCCCATTTATAATTCATAAACAAGGTTTGAATTTGTCTTCCGCTTACTCTATCAAAAACCGGCAAGAAAATTACATCCACCCAAAATTTCGGATCGAATTTATAATTATACCAATCAATATAATACATGGTAGGAATGCTGGACGCATACTTACCTTTAATTCCATATTGTTCAAACATAAAAATATAGAAATCGTTAAATTCTTTAGTTCCGGGAATCAGCGGAGCATCCTTTAAAGCGTTTCTTCCTTCTTCAGCCACTCCGTTTTCCAATAAAGCCAAATCATTTACGGCATCGACCCTTTGGTTTTCCACTGCCGGCGTATAATCCAACATAAACCCGAAAATAGCCGTAATAACCAATAAAAATCCCAAAATACTTTTTTGTAATTTATTATTCTTCATAATTAAAGTATCAAACAAATAAAATACCGTAAAAACCGCAGGAATGATAACTGCCCCGTAAGTACCTACTCTTGTCCCTAAAATCTGCATCGCCAGACAATGAACGCCAATTAGACATCCGCTCAATATTTTCTTGTTTTTACTATTCTCTTTAATAAAGAAATAAATTAATAACGGCAACAACATAAACATCAATATCCCGATCGTGTTGCCTTCATTAAAGAAAAATTTACTGGTTAATTCTCTAGGATGATGTAATTCATAAATACCCTGAAACCAGCTGAAGAAATTGGCAACCGTATAACCGAAATACGTACTTTTTCCAAACACAAACAAATCACCTATTAAAATCGGAATGGAAATGATGCTTGCCATAGCGTAGGTAATCTTTTTAATGATATCTTCGGTAAATTTCAAATTATAAACACAATATATAATTCCATAAGGTAAAACTAAAGTGAGGATATAAGTAAGCTCTTGAAAATAATTAAATTGGAAATTGGTGGTCAAATCCAAAATCGGATATAATCTGAT
>JBHAFN010000032.1:0-4704 GCA_041856105.1 Bacillota bacterium | reverse complement strand
TCCCCCTTAATCCCGATGAATATAAAGTCCTCCCTCGGTATCCATGCATAAGCTGTCAATCACTTCGTAATTGATTGCGTCAATTACGGTTATACAGGCATAATTATTGGCGATATTCAACCCTTCATTATTCTTCCACATATATCCGTTGGATTCAACTTTAAAAACATTATCTCCCAAAACAAATTCTTTTACAAAATAATCATCGTTGTAATAGGCTTCTAGTCCGTTTTCCCCCACCTTATAGATGGCTTTTTTATGCGGATAATCACTAAAATTATAGCCCAACCCGCTTAAAATTTCCTTATCCTTTTCTGTAATTAAACTTCCGGCAAAATAATTATAGTTCATCAATAGTATTTGATGATCCTTTTTCAGATTATCAATCACTTTATCCAAAGTCCATTCTTCTTTATAGGTCGCTTTTTTAAAATCAACCAGCATCTTATAATAAAGCTCATCGTAAAGATCACTTGTCTTGGCAAGTTGATAATTACTGTTTATGTATTTGCTTAAATAATTGCTTATTTTTTCCGCACCAAACGCATTGGAATGCCATACATCTCCATCCAAATCAAATACATAATTAAAATCCAGATTATTAAAATCGATAAAATCGAAATTCGTTTCTTCTTTCAGGTAAGTAAATATCTCGGCATCCTGTTTGCTTAAATAATAAGGAGTTTTGATAAGCAGAAGTTTTATATCGTTTTGTTTACATAACTCTTCAATCTTTTTTAAATAAGTTAAATCCACGGCCAGTTTTTCACCGTCGTACATATTATCGAAACTAACTACCGCATGACTGAAATTTTTACCTAAGGTATAGCCGAAATCGTTTAAATCATATTTCGTATGCAGTTTTTTTAAAGTCAATTCATACCAGCGATTATGATATAAAGACACATCAAAAATATTGTATAAAATATCTTCCTCTTTAAATAAATCTCTATAGGCTTCCACCTTTACAAAATCGGTCTTCAGATTTTCCAGATTTACCCGATAAATACCTTCCGTTTTACAAGCGTTGATACTGTTTGATAAACCGAACACATCCAATACCACCAATTGAGGTTTTTGATAATTCAGCGCTTCTTTTAAGAAGTAGTAAGATACCTCCACAGGCTGACATTCTCCGGCAAAAAGATAGCTGTTTAAATCGGTTTTTTCATTAATTATAGCCGGATTAACCCCATAATACATATGACTGGAGCCGATAAATAAAATATCCAAACTGTTTTTTTTCAATTCATAAAATCCCAAAACTTTCGCTTTCGTATTATTTTGAACATCTTCACGATCCGGTCTTAATACCTTGGACATTCCTAAAGCCATCATTAAAATTACTATCGTCAGTATTAAAAGTTTAACTATACATTTTAAAACAATCTTAACCATTAAACTCTCCTAAAACGTTTGATAAATAAAATCGCTCGCCTGATAATCTATTCCATATTTCCCAAATAAAAGGAAACAAAATATCAAAAGTAAATATACGCTCCATCTAAAAAGCATATTACGATTATTAAACCATTTTAAAACATCAAACCTGTATCTGAAATAATCCAAAATCACCATTCCCGAAACCAAAACCATTGTAACATTAAAATCGGCATTATTTATTCCCAACAAAGCGGAATCGATTCTTTGAAAATTAAACTTCAACACTTCATTGATTATCCTTAACGCTTCATTTAAATTGTTTCTGAAAAAGATCCAACTGAAAGTTACTAAAATAAAGGTCGTCAACCTGCCTAAAAAACCTTTAAAAGCTGCTTGATGGTTGATAATTTGATATACCCCGTGGATTATCCCCCAAAGCAAACACGATGGATTTAAACCGTGCCATAATCCGCTTAAAACAGACACGATTAATATATTTAAATATTGTCTTAATTTACCCTTTTTATTTCCCCCCAAAGGGATATAAACATAATCTTTAAACCACGAACTTAAAGAAATATGCCATCTTTTCCAAAATTCACTTAAATTTTCCGCAAAGTATGGTGTTTTAAAATTAGGTTTAAGCTTATACCCGAACATTCTTGATAATCCGATTGCCATATTTGAATAAGCGTCAAAATCGAAATATATTTGCAGGCTGTATAAAACAACTGCCAAAAGATAATATGAAGAAGACAAATTATCGGTTAAATATATTTGATTGATTATTTCCTCAATCCTTAAAACAACGACCAGTTTTTCAAATATGCCCAACATAAATAAAACAAATCCTTCTTTAATCAAGGAATAATCTATTTCATCCTGAACCTTAAAATCGTTAAATCTGACTATCGGTCCGGCGGTAAGCACAGGAAAAAAACTTAAATAGACCAAATAATCCGTAAAAGACGTTTCCGCAATTTTATGATTATAAACATCCGTCAAATAACTAATCACCTTAAACGAAATAAAAGATATTCCGATTATTTCCACCATGGAATTCAGCTTAAAAAAAACCAAACCCGAAAGCGTTAAAAAAATCATTGTGTATAACCTGTTTTTAGTTAAATGTTTACCCGCCCAATAAGAAATAACAAAAACAACGCCTAAATAAATTACCCCATAATAATTAAAGCTTGCATAAAACAATATTCCCGCCAAAATTAATAAGTATTTCCTGAAAAGTTTATCACTAAAAAGATAAACCGTAAGTATACCTAATGCAAATACAATAAATCTGATAGAAGTTATGCTCATTTCTTCCTCTTTTCGAATATTAATAAAATATATATTCCCAAACTTATTAAGCTGATCGCCATACCGACGTTTAAATACGGGGTTTTATAGTACATGGTAATCTTATGGTAACCTTCATCCACTTTAAAACCGAGAAATCCCAGTTGAACCTTGCTTGTTTGAACCTCTTGATTGTCAACTTCCACATGCCAACCCTTATCATAACCTATATTGGTAAAAATCCATTTGGCATGATCTTTAACGGTAATATCGGCTTCAATATAATCGTTTTTATAAACCACGTTTTCCAATTTTTCATCAAATCTGTTTTTAAACCATTCGTCATAATAAGCCATTTCTTTAACTTTAATATTGACGTCATGGTTTTGATTTTCGTTATTACCGCTGACCACCACCAAATCAACGAAAGTATTTTCATCAATATAAAAATCCAAATAATTATATTGCCAAAAATAATCGCTGTAAACAAGTTTATCCTGATAAAACATATCTACCTGAACTTTTTCGATCGTTCCCGTTTCCAAGTAAATATTAACGTTATTTAACGGTTTAGCAAAGGCATAGTATCGAACATCTTCACTTCCCATACTGCCGTAATCAATTAAATTGCCGGTATATTCCACATCTTCTCCACCGTCAACAACCAAATAATCAGCCATGACTAAATCCTGATTTAAATAAGTTAAGTTGTCGAAGCTTTTTTTACTGATCGTTTTATCATAAGAAAATCCCAATTCAACAAAATTTTTATTTTCATAAATTTTATA
Source organism: Bacillota bacterium (assembly GCA_041856105.1). Taxonomy (GTDB): domain Bacteria; phylum Bacillota_I; class Bacilli_A; order Erysipelotrichales; family Erysipelotrichaceae; genus UBA9076. The sequence goes on along the minus strand of JBHAFN010000032.1, from coordinate 1,237 downwards.
ATCCTGAAAAGTTTCTTTTAAAAAATATCCGAAAGGAATTTGTTTCGGCTCACTTTTTGCATAAATGTATTTTACCGATAACAAATTATATAAATCCCATGAAGAATATCTTTGATCCATCTGCCAGTTATTTTTTAATCTGGATAAAAAATCTTCCATTTCACTGTTATAAATAGTGCTGTAAAAGGAAACTCCTTTAAAGTCGTTGGCATATGGGGTATTGGAAGTGGTATATCTGAACAAATCATAATATTCATCATTATACATTATTCTATAAAAATCGTTATCTTCCTTAATTTTATTGACGACATCAACATCCTCAGCCGCCAGATTTGTAATGTGATAATCTACAGGCTTATCGATATACACCAGTAAGCTGATCGACATTATACTTTCCAAACATAAGACAAGCAACAACAGTTTCTTATAGCCGTATAAATAGTAAAGGGCAATCAATATGGCGAATATCGAAGTAATCGTTATCATTATTAAAGCAATATGCAATCGGGTACTTAATTGAAAGAAATAGCTTATTAAAAACAATCCCCATAAAAAAATCAAATATACGCCTAAAGCGCTTAAAATATCTTTCCGTTTAATCAAACCTTCCTCGATTTCATCATTAACGCTCATTGCGCTGAAAGCCAGCATAAAACTAATCATATAAAACCATCTGGACTCCATATTGAACTGTAATAAATACCAGAACGATTTAAAAAAAACCATTATGGCAAATAAACCGAAAATCAATATCAAGCCGATTTTTCTTACTTTATTTTTTAATTTGACGATCAAGACAACCAACATGATCGTAATGCTCATCATATACAACGAAGCCCCGCCGCCCCAGCCGATAAAATTATATTTATTTAAATCTATTAATATGCTTGTGCTTTCATGATCGACACTCATTGTAAAAAGACCGCTGATAATTTTAAATAAATCCAATTTTCCTAAATGGCTAAATAAAGTAATATCGGTTTCAAATCTGGGGTTACTGCTCAATAAATAGGCGCACGGAATTAAAATAAAAGCCGCCAACCCTATTCCAAGTAAAGTTAAGCCGGAAAATTTTAAAGCTTCAATCAATAAATCTTTTAACCCGTTTTTCTTTATTTCAACGGTTCTGAATAAAGCATACAGGCAAATAAAAGGAATAAACATATATAAAAAGTAATAATTTATCAAACCGATTAAACCCAAAACCAAGACAAAAGATATATTTCGATTATCTTTT
>JBHAFN010000031.1:0-4325 GCA_041856105.1 Bacillota bacterium | reverse complement strand
ATAATTATTAAACATATACCACATTCATATATCATTCTCAAAAAATAACACTTGATCGATAATCTTTTGATAATTTTCCATAAAAACTTTACAATATAGCCATAAAGAAACTGATAAAAAGAGGAAAATGTATGAAAAAACTGTTGATATTATTAATTCTATTAAGTTCATGTACATCTAAAAGCGAATCATCAGAAATAAAAACTCTGGTAATAACCAACAATGTTACCGGCATAATCACCGCCATAGATGAAGATAAGATTACCATCGCCAAAAATAATGAATTACTTGAATTCCCATTGGACAACATCGATGTTAGCGAATACAACTTCAATGATGAGGTATCCGTTGTCTATAATCAAACCAATGATGAAATAAAAGTAATTTCCGTTATTTTACAAAAAAAGGCTGTTCAAGAAACCACGGAAAATGAAATTACCGGGGTAATCGTTAAAGGTACAACTTATAACGATATTATTATTCAAGACGAAAAAGGACAAGTTGTAAACCTTATCAACATTGATGTTGAAATCAAGTTTGAAGGAGAACTTGTCCCAGGTATGAAAGTACATGCACGATATGATAATGACAACTATTTATTATCGTTGGATATTTTGGAATGAATTTAATTTAACTTTTCGCCCCTTATAACATTTTCCTTTTTAGGATACTCTATTTTAAAATCATCCCTATTTTTTTCAGTAATTATAAGCATTACTGTCGTATCAATTCCGGCAGCTTTTAGTGTTTCCAAATCTACCTCAATGATCTTTTGTCCGAAATGTACCCTATCACCTTTTTTGGCGAACGATTTAAACCCTTTTCCTTTTAGAGTAACCGTGTCAATACCTATATGCACTAAAAAACCTAGGCCATCATTTGTCTTTACTCCAAAAGCGTGTTTAGTCGGAAACACCAATTCCAATACCCCGCTTACCGGAGAAACTATCGTTCCGTCATCGGGGATTATAGCTATCGTTTGTCCCATCATTTCCTGTGAAAAAACCGTATCCGCAATCTCAAATGTGGGCAATATTTTCCCGGTAACAGGCGAAACAATATCATTGCTTAAAATCCGTTTGTTTTTCCAAATGTCCAAAAACCCCATACTATTATAAATCCTCCCCATTTGATTCAATAACCTTTTTATAATAGTAAAAGCTTTCTTTTTTAATGCGATTATATGTTCCGTTACCTTCATCATCAAGATCTACATAAATAAATCCATATCTTTTGCTCATTTCTCTGGTTGATTCCGATACCAAATCTATCCAACCCCACCATGTGTAACCAAACAAATCGACTCCGTCTTCATTAATTGCATCACTCATTGCCATAACATGCTCTTTTAAATACTCGGCTCTATAATTGTCATATATCTTTCCGTCTTCACTTATCTTATCTCTTGCTCCAAGTCCGTTTTCCGCAATAAATAAAGGTTTCCTATATCTGTCATAAAGCTCAATTAATGAAGCCCGAAGTCCGGAAGGATCGGTTTGCCAACCCCATTCACTGGAAGTTAAATAAGGATTTTTTACGCCGTTTACCGTATTTCCCGGAGCCATATCAAGTCCGGTTGTATCAGCCGCCATACAACTGGTCATATAATAACTGAAAGAAACGAAATCAACCGTGCCCTCTTTAAGTATTTGGGCATCTTCATCTTTAATATTGATTTTTATTCCCTTATTTTCCATTTCTTTTAACAAAAATAAAGGATATTCTCCGAAAACTTGTATATCCGAATACCGATATATACTTCTGGTTCTTTTTTGAGCCGCCAAAAAATCTTCAGGTTTACATGTAAAAGGATAAAATTCCAATTTAGTCAACATGCATCCGATAAAATTATTCGGATTAATTTCTTTTCCAATCTTAACACTTAAAGCGGAAGCTATCATTTGATGATGCATTGCCTGATAAATTGCCGTTTCAAAAGAAATATCGTCAAATTGATCTTCAATCAAACCACCGCTTGTTACCGGATGACGTAACATTGCATCCACCTCATTAAAGGTTAACCAATATGTTACTTCATCCTTAAATTCACTAAAACACGTTTCAGCATACTTTACAAATAGAGAAATAACTTCCCTAGAGTACCACCCACGATATTTTTTAACAATATCAACAGGAGGGTCATAGTGAGATAAAGTAACTAACGGTTCAATATTATATTTTCTGCACTCTTTAAAAACATTATGATAGAAATCCAATCCTTTTTGGTTTGGAGTTTTATCCCATGGAACTGTATAAATTCTTGCCCAACTAATCGACAGTCTGAAACATTTAAAACCCATCTCTGCCATTAATGCAATATCTTCCTTGTAATGATGATAAAAATCAATCCCTCTTCTTTTCGGATAATTAGCCGCATCATCCGCATCAATAGCTTCTTGTAAATCCTTTGATGAAAATGCAAACTGCTTTGTAAAATCATCAAACCCGACTTTTCTAAAAGGTAAACAATCCTCAATCGTCATGCCTTTTCCGTCAATATTCCAAGCCCCTTCTATCTGATTTGCCGCCGTTGCTCCTCCCCACAAGAAATTCTTTGGAAATTTTAATTTTGCAATATTTTTATACATAAACCTTTGACCTCCTTTTTCCCTAAATTATTAATTAGCCTTTTCTTCATTAATCCCTAAAACATATACAATCGCAAGAGACACCGCCGTTGAAACTGCCATACCTAAACAAACCGTCCAAAAATTGTCCGTCATAAATACCGGTAACGAAAGAATACAAGAATTAACATATGCCGTAGCTTTACCGCCAAATGTACCTACTATCGCTCCCCCTATTGTCCCGCCGACAACAGTCGCTATCATCGCATTTTTGAACTTTAAAAACACTCCATAAATCCCCGGCTCGGTTATTCCAATAAAGGATGAAATGGTGGTTGAAGCACCAATTTGCTTATTTTCACTTTTTTTAGCTTTTAACCAAACACCTAAACACGCTCCAAATAACGCCATTGTTCCCATTGTGTTCATAGGAAGCAGGTAATCATAACCGAATTCCGCCAAATTGCCAATCGCAATTGCCCCAAGTGATAAATGCATTCCTGTCATTACAACAAATAATCTTGTTCCGCCGACAATGGCTCCTGCCACAAACGGCGATAATTCATAAAGAGATTTAACAATGATTACTAAACCTTTTGAAATATAATTAGCTAACGGACCGATAACAACTAAGGTTAATGGCGTCATAATCATTAATACCAACATTGGCGTGAATACCAATCTGATTGATCTCGGAATCAACTTATCAATATTTTTATAAACATAGCTAAGCACCAAAACTGTCAAAATAATAGGAATCGTACTCCCGAAATATCTCGGAAACGGAATCGGTAAACCAAAAAAATTAAGGGGATTTGCTCCGGATACATTTCCTGCCGTCATTGTAGGATATAAAAGCACTCCCGCCATCGAAATAGCTAACGGAATATTTGTGTTAAATCTTTTTGCTGAAGAATAAGCTACCAAAAACGGTAAAAAATAAAATGCACAATCTCCGGTGATTGTCATAACCGTAATTAATCCGGATGTAGAATCTACACCGAGATACATGGTCATAATTGTTATTAAGCCTTTTATCATACCCGCACCGGCCAACGCAGGTATAACCGGCATTAATATGGCACCTATCGCTTCAAAAATATCCGTAAATTTAAACTTCTTATCGTCGATTATATCTATAATTTCATCAATTCCCTTTTCCTCCTCAAAATTCCCTACTTTGCATAATACTTTATAAAGATCATTTACCTCCTGACCGATAATAATTTGTAGCTGTTCACCTGACCATTGAGCACCGATAACTCCATCCAATCCCTTCAACTTATCAATGGAAACTAAATCTTTATCCTTTATATTAAATCTTAATCTGGTAACGCAATGATACGCTCTGGTAACATTTTCTCTTGAGCCTATATGCTCAATTATTTTCGTAGACAGTTCTTCATAATTTTTTTTCATATTTTTCCTTCTCCTTTACTGTTTATATTTAACAATAAGATTTATATGCGCATTACAAATTTATTGTTGCAACTATAATAAAACCTCATACACAAAATAATATAATTTCATGTATGAGGTCATGCCCGAACTATTGGTTACATTCCTCTCTTATACATAATCGATTGATATGTAAAATTAAGTAAAGCTTTTCTTCATCATTCAAGCAAAATTTCAGCTTATTTTCCAAATATGAACTGATAAGTTCACTACAATGATATGATAAAGGATATTTTTCCTTTGTAACTGTAAATAAATGCAAATTCATGGAATTGATAACTTCATTTGATTTTATTCTTT
>JBHAFN010000030.1:0-3304 GCA_041856105.1 Bacillota bacterium | reverse complement strand
TAATTGATTTTTTTAATATAAATAACATTGATATTACAATAGAGTTATTAAGCAAGAAAACGGGGTTGAGCGTTGATGAAGTCAATAAGGTACTCAGCATTTTGTTTGCGAAAAAATACTTGTTGATTGAAGCGAAATACAAAAAGGCTAAATTTAATCTCACCAATTTATTTGAAGTGGACGTTGCTTTAACGGAAAGCGCTTTGGACAGCACGTTATTTGACATTTTCGAACATGAGTTTAAAAGACCGCTTACCCATAGTGAAATGGAAAAAGTAAGCGATTGGGCAAGATACAAAGATAAGAAGTTGATTTTAAATGCCTTGAAGGAAGCTTCCATGTATCAAAAGGTATCCATATCTTATATTGATAAGGTTTTAAAAAGTTTGGAAGAAAAACAAACAAAGGAGATTTTAAAAAATGGTTGATACCGACTATATTTTAGACGAACTGGAAAAAATGTTTCCCGATGCCCAATGTGAACTTGTTCATAAAAATCCGTTTGAATTGGCTGTGGCTGTAGTCTTATCGGCTCAGACAACGGATATATCGGTCAATAAGGTAACCTTGCCATTGTTTAAAGCATATCCGACTCCGGAAAAATTGGCTATGGCGGATATTAAAGATATTGAAAAACAAATAAGAAGTATCGGTTTATATCGTAATAAGGCTAAAAACATTCAAGGTTTATCCCGTGTTTTAATCAATGAGTATAACGGAGAAGTACCCGGGACTTTAAAGGAACTTACCTTATTACCGGGAGTGGGCAGAAAAAGTGCCAACGTTATCATGAGCGTTTGTTTTGATATTCCGGCGATTGCCGTAGATACCCATGTTGAAAGGGTATCTAAAAGATTAACTCTTGCTTATCAAAAGGATAATGTTTTACAGGTAGAGAAAAAATTAAGAAAAAAAATCAGAAAGGAAAGATGGAACAAAGCTCATCATTTAATGATATTTTTTGGAAGATATAAATGTTTTGCGAGAAATCCTAAATGTGAAGATTGTCCGTTTACAAGCTTCTGCAGATATTATAAAGAAGCACATAAGGTGAAGAATGATAAAAGAAATTTTAAATTACATCCGAAAAAATAAATTACAGTATTTCTTAGTCGGACTGTTTATGCTTATCGATTATTCAATATACGTAGTTCCGACTAAGATTATACAGTTTGTGGTTGATGCGATTACAAATTCAACTTTAAATTACCACAACCTGTTTTATAATTTGGCAATATTGTTCATATGTATTGTTGTCGGTTATTTATCGGGGTTTTTATGGCAATATAAGCTGTATGCGGCTGCCAATAATTTTTTATATGATTTAAGGATGAGCATGTTTAATAAGTTTTTAGAAATGCGCCAGGCATTTTACGATAAATTTAAAACCGGGGACATGCTTACCAGATTTAACAATGACGCTTCATCCTATCAGGAGATGACGGGATACGGCGCAATGAATTTTTTGTTTGCGTTTTCCTATTCGATATTTGTTATTCCGGCAATGTTTGCCATATCGATTAAAATTACTTTAATGGCGAGCATTCCGATTATTTTATGCGGTTTATTTATAAATATCATCATTTATAAATATGATGATATAGTTGAAAAAGAAAGAGAAGCGATTTCCAATTTAAACAATGAAGTGTTGGAAATGGTGGAAGGAGTTAGAGTAACAAGAGCATACAACAATGCCTCTACGGCTTTTAATCTTTTTAAAGAAAAAACAAACGCCTTAAGAAATATCAACAACAAAAGAGCGTTGTATATGGCTGTTTTTACTAAAATTCCCGGTATATTTTCAGGAATGTCAACCGCAATAATTATTTTTTTCGGTGCTTACAGCTTGTTTAACAATGAAATAAGCTTGGGGCAGCTTGTCGCATTGGAAATATACGGTTTAATGTTTCTGTGGCCGATGTGGATGCTGGTTGATTTTTTTGCCGTATATAAATCCGCTAAGGTTTCTCATCAAAGAATTAAAGAACTTTTAAAAACCGATGACGATTTAAAGGATAACGGTGTTTTGCAAATCAAAGAAATAAATAAAATTCAATTCAAAAATTATTCTTTTAATTATGCAAAAGGGTTACCCGACAGTTTGGATAAGATAGATTTAACAATCAATAAGGGTGAAACCTTGGGGATAATCGGGAAAACGGGAAGCGGCAAGACCAGTTTGATAAGACAGTTGTTAGTGCAATATCCGCTTGGTAGAGGGGCATTATTAATCAATGACATTCCTTTAGAAGAGTATAATCGGGAAAGTGTGGAAAGATTAATCTCCTATGTACCTCAGGATCATTTCCTGTTTTCAAGAGATGTGTTAAGCAATATTAAAATAGGTAAGGTGGACGCTACTATGGAAGAAGTGAATGAAGCGATAGCCTTGGCGGCATTTAACGATGATATTGCCAATTTAAGCGACGGTTTAAATACTTTGGTAGGAGAAAAAGGGGTATCCATTTCTGGCGGTCAGAAACAAAGAATATTGATTGCCAGAGCCCTGCTTAAAAATTCCGATTTATTAATTTTAGATGACGCCTTATCGGCGGTAGATTCCAAAACCGAACGAAAAATCATTAAATCTATTGAAAATATCAGGAAGAATAAAACCAATATTATCGTTACCCATCGTTTAAGCGCCGTTAAAAATGCCGATAAGGTTATTGTTATGGATAACGGTAAAATAAGCGAATATGGCACTCCTGATGAGCTGTATGCTTTAAAGGGTTGGTATTATGAACAAATCATTCGTCAGGACTTGGAACAGGGTGGTGATGAATAATGAACGTGGTGTTTAGATTGTTAAAACAGCTTAAAAAATATAAAATCGTTTTTTTCACGGCTTTAATCGGATTGACCATATCGACTGCCGGAAATTTATATACCCCGATAATCATCAGTAACATCATCGATAATATAATTACTCCGTCTTTTACAAGCAAGGTATTTGATCCTAAGTTATTACAAAAGGAAGTATCGGTTTTTATCGCTGTGGTTTTAGCGGCTGAATTGATCGGGTTTATTTCTCGATACGGTTTGGATTATATTGCCAATAAAGTCGGTCAGGATTTAAGGAATCAGGCTTTTGAGGTTATGCAAAAACTGCCGGTATCATATTTTGCGGATAAACCGGCCGGTAAAATTTCTACTATCGTGGTAAATTATACCCAAACCTTATTAAATGACTTTTATATTAAGGTTCTTTCGGCATTCAGCAATTTATTACCGTTGGTAATTATTTTTGTTATTTTATTCAACTTAAATAAAGTGATTGCGTTAATGATGATGCTTATTATCC
>JBHAFN010000029.1:0-4564 GCA_041856105.1 Bacillota bacterium | reverse complement strand
GATGAGAATAAATTAATCGCTATTTTGGATTTTATCGATAACTATCCTGAAGATAAGATAGGTTATATCGGGTTGTTTATGGTTGATATTAATCTGCAATCAAAAGGAATAGGTACAATAATAATTAATGAATTAACAGATTATTTAAAATCGATCAACTATAAAAAGATCAGATTGGCTTGGATAGTGAATAACAATAAAGCGGAAAACTTTTGGATAAAAAACGGATTTCAAGAAAAAAACGTTACTACAAACCAAAACGGTTATCAGGTTAAAGTAGGAATTAAAGAACTGTAAATCAAGGAGAACGGATATGAGTGATGTCGTAATAAGAACAGCTTCTATTTATGATGCCCCGGAGTTGCTCGGTATATATCAATACTATGTTTTAAATACGGCGATTACTTTTGAAACTGAAGTTCCGTCAATAGCGGTGTTTAAAGAAAGAATTAATAATACTCTGAAAAGATATCCTTATTTTGTAGCTTTAATCGATAATAAAATAGTCGGATATTGTTATGCGGGGGCTTTTGTGGATAGAGAGGCGTATGATTACAGTGCGGAAGTCAGCGTTTATATTCATCGAGATTTTCATAAAAGAGGAATCGGAAAGCTGTTTTACGAAAAACTTGAATCCACTTTAAAAATGATGGGAATAAACAATCTATACGCCAAAATATCCAGTCCGGTTGGTAAAGACAAATATTTGGATGATAACAGCGTCAGGTTTCATGAATATTTAGGGTTTAAAACCGTCGGACAATATACAAAATGCGGATATAAATTTAATCGATGGTATAACATGGTTGAAATGGAAAAAATAATCGGAAGACATGAAAAAAATCCTAAAAAGTTAAAAAAATTTAAAGAAATATATTAATGGTTAAATATTTTCTTGACCTGTCCGTTGGGGACAGGAGGATACTTTCGGTAGGAGGGATGATTATGTATAGTAAAAAAATACAGAAATTAACCGGTTTAACCAGAAAGGCAATAGAGTATTATGAAGAAAAAGGAATAATAACTCCGCTTAGACTTTCAAATGATTACAGAGAATATAAAAACAATGATGTCGAGACACTTAAAAAAGTCAATCTTTATCGTAAGCTCGGGTTGACCATTAATCAGATAATCGATGTGCTTAACAATAAAATTACCGTTGCCGATATAATCAGAGATAAACAAATAAAGCTGAATATAGATGAAAGAAAAATCAAGTTATTGAAATCGGCAGGTAATAACCTGAGTGAAGATATCTTGGAAGAGTTAAAGGTAATGGAAAAGGAAGAAATGATTTATACGAAACTGACTGATATTTTTCCGGGATATTTCGGGCAAATGCTTTTTATAAATTATAAACCTTTTTTACAAATTAAACTTGATGAAGACAAAGCTGAGGCTTTTAATAAATTTATCGAGTATATTGACGGTTTACCCGAGCTGAAGTTTAATGAAGAGGAAATAAATTATATCGATGAATTAACCGAAGGGTTTTCGATAGAAGATTTTGAAAATGTCAACGTTAATAAAAACAAAGTGATGGATAATTATGAAGAATGGCTCAAGGAAAATGATGAATTGATAAAAACATATCAAAAATATATTGACAGTGAAGAATATAAAAACAGCTTGATGTATACAATAAAGGAAAAACTAAGCGAATATATGATAAAAAATAAGTATTATGATATTGCCATACCGTTAATAAGGGAATTCAGTCCATTATATGATGAATATTATAAAAAGTTGTTAGCGGCTGATAAATTTATGAAAGAAAAAGAGGTTTATGTTAAAAAAGGGTGATAAGGTCGGAATTGTTTGTTGTTCAAACGCGATGAATAAAGAATATGATGTGTCCGGATTGGTTGACAAGCTGATCTCGGTCGGGTTAATTCCTGTTTTAAGCGAGTTTATTTATATGAATGATAACGGTTTATATCCCGATAAAGAAAACAGAGCTGGAGAACTGAACAGATTTTGTGCGGATGATTCCGTTAAAGCAATATTCGATATTTCCGGAGGCGATATGGCTAATGAAATATTGGAATTGATCGATTATGAGATTATTAAAAAAACCGATAAATTATTTTTCGGTTATTCCGATTTGACTGTGATTATTAACGCAATTTACAGTTTGACTTATAAGCCGTCAGTACTTTATCAAGTCAGAAATCTTATTTATAAAGATGAAATAAAGCAAACCGAAGACTTTATAAATTCAATGTTTTATAAGAAAAATGATTTGTTTGATTTTGAATATGACTTTATTCGGGGAAATAATATGGAGGGGGTTGTATTGGGCGGTAATATCAGATGTTTATTAAAGCTTGCCGGTACTAAATATTTCCCTGATTTTAAGAATAAAATTCTTCTTTTAGAAGGCTATAGGGGTCAAATTCCTCAATTGGTTACATATTTCAGTCATTTAAAGCAGCTGAATATTTTTGGTATGGTAAACGGAATTATTTTAGGTACATTCAGTGAGATGGAAGATAACGGTATTAATCCCAAGACAGAGCAATTAATCTTGAGTTATATCCCTGAACATTTACCGATATGCATAACAAAAGAGATAGGTCATCGACCTACCTCCAAGGCAATAATAATCGGAAAATATCTTAAATTATATAGAGATGAGTAATTATTCTTTTTCGCATGCCAAGTCGTATAAAACATTAGCGTAAATGGCACAGGCAAGAATCATGGTCTCAATTTCAAAGCCTTCATCGGCTTCATGTTCACCACCTACCCATGCCGCATATTGTCTTGTAGGGAAAACAGGACCGAATGCCGCAAAATTTTCAAAACTTCTTGCATAGGTTCCGCCTCCGATTCTTAGCGGAGGAGTATAGGTATCACCGCTAAATTCACGATAGTGTTTCATACATGTTTTAATTAAATCGCTGTCCGGATTGTTTAAAAGCCATTTGGAATCATCGATAAGTTCACTGTCCAAGTTAAGAGTTTCTTTAACTATTTTTGCCGTGTTTTCATATAAAACTTGACCTTCCACTTCGTTAGGATAACGGTAGTCCAAAGCTAAATCAATTTCGTTGTCTTTCAGATTAACTTTTCCCAAGTTGAAAGTTAACGGTCCCATATAAGCGCCGTCATAATCGACTTTTAAATTTACGCCGAACGGATCTTTAAATAGATTGGCTGCCTTTATGGAGAATTCATCGTCATAACAGCTTCCTATAAATTGAAACATTCTGATTGCGGCATTATTTCCTAAATATGGTTTGGACGCATGGAAAGGTTTACCGTCAATAAAGTAATGACTGCCTTCATCATCTTCATGGCATCTTCCGGTAATGCCGTTGGAGGTTAAGAATTTTTCAAAGTATATCTTATCCAACGGTTTATCAATTATAGCTTCCGCTTTACCTATTACCACATTGTAGGCAACTCCGGCTTTCATGTATTTAATGCAGGTGCTCACTTTTCCGAAACATCTCATATCTAAGATTCCTTTTTCGGCATAAATACATGGGAAATCGGCATCGGGAACTATTCCCATAATCGGATTTTTGCGATGTTTTTTATAATAAAGCATACATTCGGAAAGATTTTCTTCATCGGTTCCGTAAATCATTTGAATATTATGTTTTAACTTATAGCCTTTATCTTTAATTATTTTCATCGCATAATATGCCGCAATGGACGGACCTTTATCATCACAAGTTCCTCTGCCCATAATATAGCCGTCTTTTATTTCGCCTTTTAAAGGATCAAATGTCCAATCATCTCCGATAGGAACAACATCCAAGTGTCCAAGAATACCTACGGAATCTTTTTTATCTCCGTATTGAATAACTCCTGCGTATCCGTCAACGTTGTCTACGCTGAATCCGTCTCTTTTTCCTATTTCCAGTGCCTTATCCAAGCATTTGGCAATATTTTCTCCAAACGGAGCGTTAATTCCGGCTGTGCTGTCATCTCGAACCGATTCGATTTTAACCAGTTCTCTAAGATCTTCAATCATTTGGTCTTTATACAGGCGTGCTTCTTCTAAAAATTTCATCATAAAACCTCCTATTAATTATTCTATCATTTAAGATAATTTTTATTGGTACTTTCCTTGATGAAAACATTGTATTTTATAATATTTATTAATCGGTATTTCAATATTCAAATTTTTGAATTTTATTATTATAATATAATTAATTGGGGAGGCAATATGAATTACAACGAGCAATTAATGAGCAAAAACGGATTGGCTGTTTTAAGTTTGGCAAAGGTTTTGTTAAAGTATAAAGTTAATGACAGAACGCCTACCGTTTCCGAATTAAGCGAGCAGCTTAATATTTCCAGAGGTACGGTTCAATCGGCACTTAAACTTTTACAAGCCAATAAGGCGATAAAAATAGTCAGCAAAGGGCATTTGGGTTCTTATGTCATTCAGAAGGATGATCGTGTTTTGCTTAAGCTTGCCGGAATAAATTTTATTGTCGGGGCAATGCCTTTACCTTATTCCAAAAAATATGAAGGTCTGGCTACGGGGATAATGAGCTGTATGGAAAATTATCACGGCATTCCGATGAATCTCTCCTATATGCGTGGG
>JBHAFN010000028.1:0-7283 GCA_041856105.1 Bacillota bacterium | reverse complement strand
TTTGACTGCTTTCTTCCTGAACGACACCGTTATGATCAATTAAAGTCATAATGGACTTACCGGAAGTTACAAGCATGTTCGCTCCTAAATAAATAATAATCAACCCCGCCGCAACACCCGTATACCGCATTATTTTTTGATTACGCTTCAATAAATCCAAAATCGATTCCGTAAATAATGCCAACAACAAAAACATCAAGATAAAACCGATCGTATAAACACCGATATAAAATATTCCCGTCATTCTATCCGCCGCTCCCGCCGCCTTAACAATCGCCGACATAAGCATCGGCCCTATACATGGCGACCATGAAAAGCTGAAAATAAACCCCATAAAATAAGCGGTAATATAATTCATTTTACTTAAATCCAAATTAAAAGGTAATTTATGATGGCGATTTAAAAAAGGTATTTCAATCACCTTTAAAGCAATCAAACCGAAAATAATTAAAATTACCCCTCCAAATAAAGAAAATAAACTGGCATACTTATTAAATGCATTATGCAAAGACGATATTGATAAGGCAATTACGAAAAACACGCTACAAATTCCTAAAACAAAAAACAAAGTCGTCAACAACACCTTACTTTTCTTATACACAATATTACCTTCCTCGTCTGTGGACTTGGATCCTTGAGTTAAATACCCCATATAAATGGGAATTAAAGGCAACACACACGGTGAAAAAAAGGATAACACTCCTTCAATAAATAAAGCTAAGTAATCACTCATCATACTCTCCTAAACTATTTTTAAAAACGAAAAGGCAATTACTACTATTCCTAATACAATGCGATAAACCCCAAATATTTTAAAATCATTCTTCTGAATATATTTCATCAACTGCTTAATCGCAAAAATAGAAACCGCAAAAGCAGTAATCATACCTATAGCTAACACTAAAATACCTAATAAATCAATCGCAATGCCCAACTTAACCACTTTAAGCAAGCTCGCCCCGAACATTACCGGTATGGACAAAAAGAAAGAAAACTCGGTTGCTATGGAACGATCAACCCCCAGAAGTAATGAACCAAGAATTGTAGAACCGCTGCGACTTGTTCCGGGAATTAATGCCAACATTTGAAAACCGCCAATCATTCCCGAAGTTTTAAAAGATAACTTCGCCATGGAATCAATCTTCGTCTTAGGTTTGTAAGTTTCAATCACTATAAACAATATCCCATATAAAATCAAGGCAACCGCCACCGTCATCGGATTGTAAAGCAAAGCATCAATGTAGTCATCAAACAACAACCCCGCCACAGCCGCCGGAACGGAAGCGATCAACACTTTTACCCATAAACGAACAGTCCTTCTTTTTTGAATGGAAGTTTTAGACTTGGAAAAAGGATTAAGCTTATTAAAATATAAAAAGATAACTGCCAGAATACTTCCCAATTGAATAACTACCAAAAACATATCCATAAACTCTTTATTCATAACTTCATCCGCATATATCTTCATGGATAAAATCGAATTGACGATAATCATATGCCCGGTACTGCTTATCGGCAACCACTCCGTTATCCCTTGTATTATTCCCAAAATAATCGCTTTTAAAATTTCAAATATAATCATATAAGTTCCTCGTCATGCCTTATTATAACACACTTAAAAAAGGGAACTACATCCCTCTTTTATAATTAAGATTCATTTCTTTAAGAATTGGAACCAACTTTTTTAATTTATTAAATGAAACAAGTTTAAATTGCCAATTAGGATTTCCCACCGTTCCGGGAGTATTTAATCTGGATTTATCATCAAGATTTAAAATATCAATAATCGGAGCTATCGCAATAGAAGCGTAACTGTCTAAAATCATGGCCACAAAATCCAAACCGATACTGCCGTAATCATAACCGTGATCATCCAAATATTTTCTGGCAATAACTCTTTCTTTTTTCTTTAAAGAATTATACCATCCTTTTATACTTTGATTATCATGAGTACCCGTATAGATAATCATATTTTCCTTATCGTTTTCATTATTATTTACATCAAAAGAAAATTGTAAAATCTTCATTCCTTTAAAATTATAATAATCTCTAAGTTCCAAAACCTCTTTTCTTAGATCACCCAAATCTTCCGCCACAATCCTGATATCAGGAAACTCTTCAAACAATTTATCGAAAAAAGCATATCCCGGAGCTTTCATCCACTTACCCTCTACAGCCGTAGGACATGAAGAAGGAATCTTCCAGTAGGTATCAAACGCTCTGAAATGATCAATCCTGATAATATCAAACAACTTTGCATTGTAAGCCAATCTACCGATCCAAAATTTAAAACCGTCTTTCTTATTGTTACGCCAATGATATAAAGGATTACCCCACCTTTGCCCGGTTGCACTGAAATAATCGGGAGGTACTCCGGCAATAAACGGCGGTTCCCCGTTTCTGTCCAACAGAAACATCTTTTGATTAAACCATACGTCATCACTGTCAATGCCCACATAGATAGGCATATCACCCATAATTTCAATTCCTAAATTATTGGCGTATCTTTTTATATCCAACCATTGTTTATATAAAACATATTGAACAAACATTTCAAATTCAATATCGTTTTTATATTTGCTCAAATCAAGCTTTTTATCTTTAGCCCAATTCTTCATCGGTTTATCCCATGTATTCCAACATTTTAAATTATTTTTTTTCTTTAAAGTTAAAAATACCGCATAGTTATAAACCCAATCGAATTTGATAAATTCTTCATAGGCTTCATCTTTCTTAAAGTTTTGAAAAGCTTCTTTCAAATAAACCTGTTTAAAGTTTCTGACATTTTCATAATCAACCAGATTACTACGCTCATTAAACGGCTTAGTCTTTTTAATTAAACCCTCTTCAACCAATAAATCAAGCGAGATATAAAGATCATCCATTGCTTTGGAAGAATACGGCTGATAAGGAGAATTCCCATATCCTAACGGATTTAAAGGGAGAATTTGCCAAATGGTAAACCCGCTCTCTTTTAAAATATTTACAAATTCATAACTTGATTTACCAAAATCTCCCACTCCATAAGAAGACGGAAGAGCGGAAACCGGCATCAATATCCCTGATTTTCTCTCACTCATATTCAACCCTTACTTTCTAGTATTAAAACATCGTATCCCCTGATCGACAAAACATTATTTTCATAAGAACTGTCTTTAATTTTTTCTAAAATTTTCGTATCCAATTCAATATCAATCGTATCTTCACTCAAATTAACCATTACGATTATATCACCATAGTCGATAGAAAACACTCTTTTATCAACCTCAAATACCAAGGCGTCGTTATAATCGTTGATATATTTATTTCTAAAATAAATTATTTTTTTATAATAGTTAAGTAAAGAATCTTTATCCTTCAACATCATTTTTACATTGGAGTCAATTTGATTGGAATAATCGCTGTTCACGGGATTATTTACATCATTACCCTCACCCCACAACATGGCCAAACGCTTGTTTTCATCTTTACCGCTGCCCTTCATGCCGATTTCTTCCCCATAGTAAATAAAAGGAATACCCGGTGATAATAAATATAGAGCTGCCGCAAGCTTTTGTTTATCCAAGGTGTTAAAATAACCCGCGTTCCTTGATTGATCATGATTGGAAATGAATAAACTCGGCGTACCGCTGACCGCATTCAAATTTTTTACCATTCGATTTGCCAAAGACAAACCGTCTTGAGCGTTAATCGCCTTAAAAATCAAACCGTCATTGCTGCTGATCGGAAAATCAAATAAAGAATCAATATTACTCTTATAATGATCTTTAATCATACCGTCGCTTGAATAAACTTCCCCAACCATAAACGCATCGGATTTTTTCTCTTTAACAATGCCGTTTAACCAACTCACAAATTCATTATTTTTTTCAACATTATTGGAATAGTAATATAAAACCGCATCAAGTCTGAACCCTTTAACTCCCAAATCAAGCCAAAACTCCACTATTTTTTTTATTTCATTTCTTACGTTTTCACTATCCAAATTTAAATCGGGCATTTCATTCCAAAATCTCGCCTCATAGTAATAACCTTCTTTAAGCTCTACATAACCCGATTCTTTTGTATGGCTGAAATTATAATAATCGCATTTAGAATTTTCCATATCGCAATTGTCATTCAAAAAGTTTTCCTTAGCTTCTAAAAACCAAGGGTGAGTATCGGAAGTATGATTTAAAACCAAGTCGATAATAATATCAATATCTTTCTCTTCGGCACTTGAAATCAAATTTTTAAAATCTTCCATACTGCCATAAGCGTCATCTATTGCAAAATAGTCATCCACATCATATTTATGATAAGTTTGACCGGGATGAATGGGCATTAACCATAAACCGCCGATTCCTAAGTCCTTTAAATAATCCAACTTGGCAGTAATGCCGTTTAAATCACCTGTTTGATCATTATTTGTATCATAAAACGAGGCGACAAAAATTTCATAATAAACATCACTCTGCAGTCTTTCCTTACTACAACCGACAAGCGATAAAAACATAGCTAAAATTAATAATCTTTTTATCATCCTTTAGCCCCACCTGCCGTAACACCGCCAACATAATATTTCTGCATGGCGATAAACAAGATGGTAATCGGAATGGCGATAATTACCGCTCCGGCACAAAATTGAGTAAAGTATTGAGTAATATTTTCTCTTGAAACCATTTGGAACAAACCTAAGGCGACCGTATAGTTTGCATAATTATCCTTCATGATAACCGATACAAAGATAAAATCCAACCACGGCGCAATAAATGAAGTTAAAACCGTATAAACTATTATCGGTTGCGACATAGGTAAAGTAATCTTCCAAAAAACCTGATTCTTGGTAGCCCCGTCAATTAAAGCCGCTTCATCAATAGCTCTTGGGATAGTATCAAAAAATCCTTTGGCGATATAATACCCCATCGCCGCTCCTCCGGAATAAACCAGAATTAATGAAATCAAACTTTGAACAAGCCCGAAAGCTTTAAGAATGTGATATATCGCAATCATGGACATAAACCCCGGAAACATTCCTAAAACTAAAATTATATTCATTAAAGGCTTACGCATTTTAAATCGCAATCTTGAAAAGGCATAGCTGGTCAATAAAACGATAATTGTAGTAATAATACAAGTAAAAATCGCCACAAACAAAGTATTTAAAAACCATCTCGGAAAATTAAACAAACTTGTATTGGTAAATAAATTAATATAGTTATCCAATGTCCATTCTTTAGGAATAATGTAAGAAGTAAATGCTCCTCCTTCTTTTCTGAATGACTGCATTATCAGCCAAACAATCGGAAATAACCATATTACGCTCATTATTGATAAAACTATATAAATAATATAATTGGAAAGTTTTTCTTTTCTTTTCATGAGAAATCATCCTCCTGTTTAACAGCACTGGTATTATTATAGATAATCAAAGAAACTGTACTGACAATAATAAAGATGATGATACCGATCGTACTGGCTAAAGCATAGTTTTGTTCACTAACCGTAAGTTTATACAACCATGTAACAAGCAAATCGGTTTCCCCTGCCTGATATAAATTCAATGACAAAGGTCCGCCGGCAGTTAACAAATAAATTACATTGAAATTATTAATATTTCCTACAAATTGCGTAATCAAATAAGGTGTAGTTACATGAAGCATATAAGGTAAGGTGATGTAGAAAAATTGCTGTCTGGGATTTGCTCCGTCAAGACGACTTGCTTCATAAATATCTTCCGGAATATTTAATAATACCCCGCTGGTTATTAACATCGTATAAGGAATCCCCACCCATAAATTAACCACTATTACGGTTACTTTAGCTAAGAAAGGATCACTTAAAAAAGGAATAAAATTGGTAATTAACCCGATATTTCTTAAGAAAACATTTAAAGCACCCTGATCGTGCAATAATCTTGCCATTAACATTAAGCTGACAAATTGCGGAACGGCAATGGTAGTTACGAAAATGGTTCTCCACATCTTTTTAAGTTTAATTCCTTTTTTATTAATAATGATTGCCAAAATCATTCCTAAAAAATAATTTAAGAAAGTCGCAAAAATCGCCCAAATTATTGTCCAAACAAATAATCTGGTAAAGGTGCTTGACCACATCGGATTACCACCGAAAATATTTTTAAAGTTATTTAAACCGACCCATGTAAAAAGATTTCCCGGAGGCTGATGATTTTTATCAAAATTTGTAAAAGCGATCAAAATCATAAATATTAAAGGCACTACCGTAAACAACACGGTCAATACTACCGGGATAAATAAAATAGTCGCATGAAAATTCTTATCGAACATTTCCCTAAAATCTTGTTTAAAAGACGGCAGTTTTTCATTATTTAAAAGCAGTCTTTCGTTTCTAACCGCAATTTTACATTGCCAAAAATAAAAACCGATTACTACTATCGTAACTAAAACAACGCTGACTCCGAATAAAAGCAACAACATGGAGTTATCACCTTGTTGAATTCTGAAAATTTGAGCTTTTTCATCCCAAACTTCCCCTTGGGTATTAATCCCCAGCGTTTTCAGCATACCGATATAGTATCCTCCCGACGCAATCATAAAATAGATGTATAAAACTTGAATTAACAGAAAGAATAAACCCTTAACATATTGTTTTCTGGCCAAACAGCCAAATCCCATAATAAAGTAAGAAGTTTTGGTAATCATATCACCTTTAATAAAACCGTTAAAAAAATCTTTAATATAAGTGGTGATGGATTTTATGGTCTTACTAAACGGATTTTCTTTATTCATTTTTTTCACCTCCTAATATAAACAAAGGGTAAAACCCGTAAGTTTTACCCTAAAGACTAAACTAATTAATTAGATGCAGGTGTAGCAATTTGTTCAACCATTGTATCTAATAAAGTTTGCAGATCAGTTGAATAATCCTTAGCTTCCATAGTAGCCCCGAACGCTTCAGCAGGCGCCCAATATGTACCTAATACATTCTTTTGAGAAGTACCGAACGGATTTTGAGCTTGTAAAGCGGCAATAGCTACATTTTCAGTTACAGAAGGCATCGCTGCCGCATTAATGTTGGAAGGAAGTAGCTGTCTAGCTTCAAATCTTGCTTTTTGATTGTCTTCATTAGTTAAGAAATCAGCCAAATCCATTGCCTGTTCAGGATATTTGGTTAATGAGTTAACCCCCAATACTTTATAACCTACAAATGAACCCATTTGAACTAAACCGCTGTCAGTTGTATATTCAGGAAGTTTAGCCGCCGCATAGTTTTCACCTAAAGCTTCTTCGATTACTTTTGCATTCCATGTTCCGGAAACGCCT
>JBHAFN010000027.1:0-3443 GCA_041856105.1 Bacillota bacterium | reverse complement strand
TTACTAACGCTAAACGAAGACATTCCCTTAATCTTTCTTCCATGCTTACCTCCGATAACATATATTGAAAAATTAAAAAAATCCTTAAAAAAAATTCTCCTTTTTCAGAGAATTAAATAAGGATTGTTTTCCAGTTCTTCCTTTAGAGTTGTTATTTCGCCATGACCCGGATAAACGATTAAATCCGGATCCAATGTTTTGATAAGTTTTAAACTTTGTTTGATTTTAGAATAATCACCCGAATATAAATCCGTTCTCCCGATACTGTCCTTAAATAAAGTATCTCCGGTAAACAAATGATTTTTATAATTAATCAATACGCTCCCCTCGGTATGTCCGGGAGTTTTTATAACTTCAAAAGTAAATTTACCTATTGTGTTAACTCCATGTTCAAGATATTTAACCTTATGATAAACCTTCCCCGCATAACCGCCGTATTGATTATGCACGCTGTTTAAAAGAACTTCATCGTCATAATCGATATATACATCCATACCGTAATGATTAATCAAATCATCTACCGCCCCGATATGATCAAAATGACCGTGAGTTAAAACTATTCCGTCAACGATAAAATCACCGATTTTTTCAATAATTCTCTCCGCTTTTTTACCCGGATCAACAATCAACACATGACCGTCTTCCTTTATTAGATAACAATTGGTTTCATATAAACCTAAAATAAGTTTTTCAATCTTTTCCATAATCTTAAAAAAAAGCCGATCGGCTTATTTTTTCTCCTTATGAACAGTCTTTTTTCTACAAACCGGACAATACTTTTGTATTTCCATACGTTCAGGATGTGAACGTTTATTTCTAGTGCCGATATAATTTTCTTCACCACAAACAGAACATCTAAAAGTGATATTTTCTCTAGCCATAATTACCTCCTCAAATATTGCATTAGAAGTATATCACAGTTAACAAGGAAATATCAACAACAACATTTTAAAGAAAAAACCTCCTTTTTGAGTAGAAGAATTTTATTTTAAACGGAATACAAGTATAATGTTTATGAAAGGAAACCATAAAAAGTGAAAAGAACGGAAACCAGACCAATTAAAGTCGGAAATATCCAAATAGGAAACCAAAATAAAGTAATCATCCAATCGATGACCAATACCAAAACCAAAAACGTTCAGGAAACTGTAGAACAAATCAACAGATTGGAAAAAAAAGGCTGTCAGATTGTCCGATTAGCCGTATTTGATGAAAAAGACGCTTTGGCCATTAAAGAAATAAAAGCACAGGTAAATCTTCCTTTGGTAGCGGATATTCATTTTAACCATAAATACGCTCTAATAGCTTTAGACAGCGGGATAGATAAGATAAGAATAAATCCCGGAAACATCGGCAAAAGAGAAAATGTTGAAGCGGTTGTAGCCAAATGTAAAGAAAGAAACGTTCCGATCAGAATCGGGATTAACTCCGGCTCATTGGAAAAAGAGCTTTTGGAAAAATATGGTAAACCTTGTGCGGAAGCGATGATTGAAAGCGCAAGAAAACACATTGAAATTTTAGAAAGCATGGACTTCCATGACATATGTCTTTCTTTTAAATCAAGCAATGTAATGCTTACCATAGAAGCGTATGAACTTGCCTCAAAAACCTTCAATTATCCGCTCCATTTGGGAGTAACCGAAGCCGGAACCTTCAATACCAGCGCCATTAAATCAAGCGCCGCTTTAGGAACACTGTTATATCAGGGCATAGGCGATACGATCAGAATATCGGTAAGCGGACCTCCCGAAGAAGAAATGACCATTGCCAAACAATTACTCAAAGCTTTCGGCTTAATTGATAAGGTTCCCAATTTAATATCCTGCCCCACCTGCGGGAGAATCCAATACGATATGATTCCGGTAGTTAAAGAAATAGAAGGCTTTATCAATGAAATAAATGCCGATGTGGAAGTAGCCATTATGGGATGTGCCGTTAACGGTCCTCAAGAAGCTTCCCGAGCGGATATCGGAATTGCGGGAGGCCGAGAAATTGCCACCTTGTTTAGATACGGTAAAGCGATAAGACAAGTTCCTCAATCAGAACTTATCCCCACCTTAAAAGAAGAAATTATTAAATTTATTAATGAAAAACAAAAATGAACCTCCTTTTTAAGAAAGTTCATTTTTTAAATTTACGACAGGCATTTTAAAATAAAATACGCTTCCTTCATTTAAGTTGCTGTCAGCACCATATTCCACATTGTGTAACTCAAGAATTTCTTTGGCGATTGCCAAGCCGATTCCGCTACCGGTTGTACTGCGAAGATGTTCCTTATCGGCTTTATAATATCGATCCCAAATTAACGGTAAACTTGCCTTATCGATTCCCCTACCGAAATCGATGACCTCAATCTTTACAAATTCATTCTCAACGGTTTGATTAATGATTATTTTTTTATTTTCTCCTGAATAATTAATCGCATTACTGATAAAGTTATGCAAAACCTGAGAAATTCTTAAATCATCGCCCTTGACAATCACTTCCTCGTCATAATTAAACCTGATGTCAAAATTCTCGCTTTGCACAAAAAAGTTATATTTGGTCAATACATTTTTAATTAACAAGGTAAGATTAAATTCTTCCGCATTTATTTCTATTTTATTTTCCTGTAACTTGGAAAAATCCAGCAAATCATTAACTAAAGATGATAAACGTTTAGCCTCATCGACGATAACTTTAATATTCTCATCGGTTTTTTCATCAGGCAAATCCAACATCATTTCACCATAACCGCCGATCATGGTTAAAGGAGTTCTTAAATCATGCGACACATTGGCAATTAAATCTCTTTTGGCTTTATCCGCCTTATTAATATCATCCGCCGCTTGAACCAACGTATCGTTTAATTCGTATATTTCTTTGGAATTGGCTCCTTTATGTAAAGAATTATATTTACCTTCCGAAAGCTCCTTGGCCGCCAAATTAATCTTTTCAATCGGCTCTACAAATCTTTTGGTGAGTATATAAGTAAGTATCAAGGTAGCCCCTATTACAATTATCGATATGAACAATAGTTGAATGGATAAAGTCCTGGTAGTGGCGTTGATAGGAGTTATATTCGAATTGACGATGATGAAATAATTAGATCCCTGATAATTAACCACTTTAAAATACATCAAAGAATCAAAAGCCTTTCCGACGGACTTTGCGCCTTCTTTTTGATTGATTTCCACGGTCGGAACCGCCGTTTCAACCATTAACGTTCCTCCGTTTTTTATCGCCTCATCGGTATAATAAATCAAATCGGCTTCGGAAAGTCTGTTTATGGGACAACCGATATTGGAGTTTAAGGTTAACCCGTCATTTTCATTAATAACCATTATACAAATTTCATTAAAATCGGAATTTTGTTGAATTAATTCGTTAAGATTGGAATAACCGAGATAGTCCTCAACCTCATTTGCCGTATTAATCAAGTCATTTTTCTTAACCATCTCATA